>SVSX01000020.1 GCA_015064085.1 Oscillospiraceae bacterium
AAAAATAAATAAAGTATGCTGTCGCGGAACAGCTATCAACATAGTCGCCTTGCATCGCTGCCGCTCGCAATTCTCCTTGTTGCTGAGCCTTCTCGAACTTCGCTTTATCACCCACAGGGTGCGCTCGTTCTCGAAGCTGCCAATTCCGCCACGCCCGCAAAAATAAATAAAGTATGCTGTCGCGGAACAGCTATCAACATAGTCGCCTTGCATCGCTACCGCTTGCAATTCTCCTTGTTGCTGAGCCTTCTCGAATTTCGCTTTATCACCCACAGGGTGCGCTCGTTCTCGAAGCTGCCAATTCCGCCACGCCCGCGTATTAAACGCTATGATGTGTTCTCACGACTCCACATTATGATATCACAATTTTAAAAATTTGTCAACCGAATATTTGCTTTTATTGTGAGATATCGGGAGAAAATTTTCTTTTTTTTTCGAGCTTGTTGACAAAAGCTTTTTTATTTGATATCATTAAACAAGTAAAAAAAAGGAGCGAGTTACTATGTACCTTACGGCACTGTTCAAGGATAAAGCGAATATAACCTATTCATATACAAAGCGGCATACAAGTATTCCCTTAGCGCCAAACGTTGACCGCGAGGCGTTTGAGGCAAATATTTACAAAAACGATAACGGAAATCTTTTCTTCGGTCAGACAGTCTCATGGAAGGGAAGCTATCTGCTTAACAGCTCGATCGATATAAATATTACTCTCGACAGACGGTATTTTATCGACAGAGTTACGCTGAGGCTGACGGAGGGCTCGGCGCTTGGTGGGATATACCTACTCACCGACTGTGGACGAGAGCTGAAAAAGATAGGTGTACTTTCGGGCGAAGCCGTTCGTCCCTGCTGTGATCTTACTGTCTCGGTGGGATATTTTTGTGAGTCGCTTATTCTTCGCCTTGAGGGGGCTTACAGCAATGTCGGTATCGAGTCTCTTGAGGTCTACGCCGCGGGAGAGCTTGAAAACGCGATATATCCGATCCCCGACTCTGTTGAGCTTCTTGGCGGAGTCCTTCCTTATGATAAGATCAAGACGGTATCTTCTTCCGATGAGTGCGCTTCCCGAGGGGAGGAATATCTCATCGAGAAGCTTTTTGACTCCCACGGAATAAAGCCCGAGCACGTATCCTGCGGCGGTGACGTCAGAATGATCCTTTCCGCGCGTGAGGACGACGGGTACGAGATCGAGGTCTCGGGCAGCGGCTGTGTCATAAAGGCGGGTAACAAGCGTGGATTTATCTATGCCGCCGACACGCTCATAAAGCTTTGCCGTAAGGATGGCATTGCTAAGGGTAGGGTATCCGACAAGCCGATGATGGATATGCGCGGAGTGCATTTCTCACTGCCCTCAAGAAGCGACATTCCATTCCTCAAGCGTCTCATAAAGGAGCTTCTTGTTCCAATGAGATACAATATGGCGTTTATTCAGATCTCGGGTGTTATGCGTTATGACAATTATCCCGAGATAAACGAGATGTGGTTAAAGGCGTGCCGAATGTACGAGGCGGGTAAGTGGCCGCTTCCCGCACACTATCATTTCCTCGGTCACGATATTCTTGAGAAGGATGAGGTCGCCGACCTCTGCGAGTATCTGAGGGATTTCGGAATTGAGGTAGTACCCGAGGTCCAGTGTCTCAGCCACAGCCAATATATTACCACCGCGTATCCCTTTCTTGCTGAGATCGAAAAGACCTCCGAGGAGGAGGAAAACCTTTACGCGGCTGACGCAAAGCCAACCGCCTTCTATCATCACAATATGTGTCCCTCACACCCCGAGTATTATGACTACGTATTTGGCATTGCCGACGAGGTCATAGAGGTTATGAGACCCGAGAGATTTTTGCATATGGGTCACGACGAGGTCTACCTTATGGGCAAGTGCGAGAAATGCGCCAAAAAGGGGGGAGCGGCGGTCTACGCTGAGGAGGTCGCAAGGCTCAATGAATTTGTAAAGAGCCGCGGACTTACAATGATGATCTGGTCGGATATGCTTCAGAACAAGAGATATTCTGTTCCCGAGGCGATAGGTCTTGTTCCGAGAGATATAATAATGCTTGATTTCACCTGGTATTTCGATCTTGACAAGGACATTGAGGATAATCTTCTTTCGGCGGGATTTAAGGTTATGATGGGCAATATGTACTCCAGCCATTATACAAGGTACAACAAAAGGTCGAAAAAGAAGGGAATTATCGGCGCTGAGGTCTCAACCTGGGTAGATTGCAACGAGCATTCCTATGCTTATGAGGGTAAGATGTACGATCTGGTATATTCCGCAAACACTATGTGGAGCGACAGCTATGATACCGAGTACAGAGCTACCTACAACGAGCTCGTGACTCCGATACTCTGGGAGATGAGAAAGGCGATAGGTCAGCTTCCCGAGTGTAAAGAGGAAAAGACTCTCGAGATAGGCGGAGATATGAGGAATATTCCCTCCGAGCTGCTTTGGAGCACTCCTTATGAAAGGGCGGTGGCGCTTTCCTCCGAAGCTCCCGAGCTCGGGATACCCTTCGGGGGCAGGGCAGACCTCTTTACCTTCCTTCACGCCACCGACCTTCCCTGCGACAGAGTAATGTGGACACCCTCCGAGAAGATAGGTGAATACGTTATAGCTTACGAGGACGGAAGCGAGGCTTGTCAGGATATGCTTTACGGCGACAATATCCTTTATTATTCGGTAAAGTACGGCGACCCGCTGTCGTCGGTGCTTTTCAGACACGAGGGATATACGGGAACGTACACCTCAAAGCCTTTTTGCGGCAAGGACGCAAAGGGTAAGGACTACACTCTTCTGCTTTGTCACGTGAAGAATCCGAGCCCCGAAAAGCCGATAAAGAAGCTTATTGCAAGGCATACGTCGGATACCGACGCGAAGATACTTATCTTTGAGGCAAAGGCTTTAAGTAAATAATAAAAATGCTGAGTCACAAGCGCTTAACTGTTTGCGCGGGTGACTCAGCTCTTTTTTACTTTTCGATCTCCTCAGCCCAATAGTGACCGATAGCGGAGATAAGCTTCAGCACCTCTGTATGCACAGCCTTGGGGTAGGCGCTGAAAATGCGGAAGGTCTCAAATGCGAGGACTCCCGAGTATCCGATCTCCTTGAGCCCCTCAACAAAGCCGTTCCAATCACAGACGTGATTTTTCGTGTCGTGGAGACAGGAGTAGGGAACGATATGAAGGTCATCGCGACCGTCATTGTCGTGAATGTGAAGAATGGTAAGGCGCGGACCGAGGGTCTTGATAAACTCCTTCAGATTGCGTCTTGTGAGGTTTGCGTGGCCAACGTCAAGGCAGAAGCCGAAATAATCCCCGCCTGCCTCGGCGTTGAGAATGTCTATCATTCTCTTGGGGTCTTCCGCGTTTGAGAGTCTGCCCTCGATGATATCGCGGCTGGGCTTTCTTCCAAAGATATTTTCAAGGCAGATCTTAACTCCCTTGTACTTTTTGATTATCGGAATAAGACCGCGGTAAAGTGCGAGATTGCGCTCCCACTCCTCCTCTCTCGTCTTTCCGTCGACGGGGTGAACGACGATAGCGGGGCAGCCTACGTATTCGCAGACAGCAAAGCACTTGTCAAGCGCCATCTTTATATGCTCGTTTACCTCATTGAGTCCCTCGTACCAAACGGGGAAGGGGGCGTGCATCTGTCCGATAATAACGCCCGTTTTCTCGGAAGCCTCCTTCAGTGGGGTAAAGAATTCAAGGACCTCCTCAATAGAGCCGTCAAATACCGTGGGGTAGATTCCCTCTTCCTTAAGCTTCTTTGGGGAGAGGTAATGGTCGATATTGAAATCCACCGACTCAAAGCCGCAGGACTTGATATACTCAAATGATTCAAGGGGTGTTTCTCTGTTGTACCAGCCTGCCGACTGTACACCGATCTTAAGCATAGCTGTATCCTCCAATATGAAATATTTACAGGTCTATTATAAAGCCGACCCTCAAAAAAGTCAAGAGGCAGCCTAAAATTTTTGAGGCTGCCTCTGTTTAATTATTTATTTTTCTTTTTGTCAACGATCCTTACGATGAGCTTTACTATCTCAACAACGGGGATCGTGAGGACTGCGAGACCGAGCGCGATGAGGTATTCATCAACAGCGAGGTGCGCGAGACCGAATACGTTCGAGAGGAAGTCTATCTCAACGACCGCGGTGGTGAGCAGGAAGGAAAGAACGCCTGCGCCGAGCAGCCACCAGTTTTGGTGCTTCATTGTGAAGATAGAGCCCTTGAGGGAACGCATATTAAGGCTGTGGAATATCTCAGCCATAGAAAGTGTGAGGAATGCCATACTCGTTCCGAGCGCTGCCGCTGTATATTCACCTGCCGCGATTGCCTCAGCGTGGTGAGCGGTTGCGAGGACGTTAGTACCGATAAAGTAGGAAACAAGCGTGATTATCGTTACAAGGAGACCCTGATACGCAATGGCAAATCCCATTCCGTCGGCGAACACGCCCTCGTTGGATCTTCTCGGCTTACGCTTCATAATGTCGGACTCGGGCTTTTCCATACCGAGCGCGAGAGCGGGGAGCGAGTCGGTGATAAGGTTGATAAAGAGAAGGTGGATAGGCGCGAATATCGATATTCCCGTGGGGAGGAGGAAGGTTGCGAGAAGTATCGTCATAACCTCGGAGAGGTTGGACGCGAGAAGGAACTGAATTGCCTTCTTGATGTTGTCGTAAATTCTTCTTCCCTCGCCGACAGCCGAAACTATCGTCGCGAAGTTGTCGTCTGTGAGGATCATATCGGCAACGTTCTTTGTAACGTCTGTACCCGTGATACCCATACCGACGCCGATGTCGGCATTCTTTATAGAGGGAGCGTCGTTAACGCCGTCGCCCGTCATTGCGGTGACCTTGCCCTTCTTACGCCAAGCATTGACGATTCTTGTCTTATGCTCGGGCTGAACTCTCGCGTAGACCGAGAACTGCTCGACCTTTACGTCGAAGTCCTCGTCGGAGATAGCGTCAAGCTCAGCGCCCGTGATCGCCTGATCGGGGCTTGTGATGATGCCGAGCTGAGTTGCGATAGCGACCGCGGTGTCCTTATGGTCACCCGTGATCATAACGGGGCGGATACCCGCGAGACGGCATTCGTCGATAGCGGGCTTGACCTCGGGACGAACGGGGTCGATCATTCCCACAAGACCGACAAAGCAAAGCTCGTTCTCAAGAGCCTCTGTGGTATAGACCTCGGGGATAGAATTAAGATCCTTCTTAGCGACGGCAAGGACTCTGAGCGCCTTGTCAGCCATAGCCTTATTCATTCCGAGGATCTCGGAGAGCTTAGCCTCGGTCATAGGAACTACCTCGCCTCCAACGAGAGCGGTGGAGCACTTTCCGAGAACGACGTCGGGAGCACCCTTTGTGAACTGAAGGATAGTGCCGTTTTCGTCCTTATGAACGGTGGTCATCATCTTTCTTCCCGAGTCAAAGGGAACTTCGCCCACGCGTGGAAGGAGGTTCTTCTGCTCATTCTTGTTAAGTCCGAGCGTGAATGCATAGTTTACGAGAGCGCACTCGGTGGGCTCACCGACCGCTGTTTTCTCGGTTTCGTCGTACTCGGCGTCGGAGCAGAGAGACATTGCGTTTGCGAGAAGCTTTTCGTCCTCGCCGAAATGCTCGACGACGGTCATCTTGTTCTGTGTGAGAGTACCCGTCTTATCCGAGCAGATTATCTGTGTGCAGCCAAGGGTCTCAACCGCGGTCATCTTTCTGATGATGGCGTTTCTCTTGGACATATTGGTAACACCGATCGAAAGAACGATGGTAACAACTGTCGCAAGACCCTCGGGGATAGCCGCAACCGCAAGGGATATAGCTATCATAAAGAAGTCGAGAACGTTGGTGAAGCTGAAGTCAGCACCTGTAACCAGTGTCTTTACTATATTGATGCCGAAAACGATAACGCAGATTCCTATAACGAGAAATGTGAGGATCTTGGAGAGCTGAGCGAGCTTGATCTGAAGGGGAGTTTTGCCCTCCTCTGCCTGAGAGAGCGCGTCCGCGATCTTACCCATTTCGGTCTCCATACCCGTGGAGCTTATAACTGCCTTTCCGCGTCCGTAAACGACGGTAGATCCCATAAAGACCATATTTTTGCGGTCTCCGAGGGGGATATCTCCGCTCTCGCCTGCCGAGAGCTTATCTACCTTTTTATCAACGGGGACAGACTCGCCTGTGAGCGCCGCTTCCTCTATCTTCATAGAAGCGCACTCAATGATACGCGCGTCGGCGGGAACGGCGTCACCTGCCTCGAGGATGACCACGTCGCCGACCACAAGGTCTTCGCTGGGGATAACTATCTGCTTTCCGTCACGAAGCACCTTAGACTGTGCCTTTGACATTTCCTGAAGGGCTTCGATCGCCTTTTCTGCCTTGCTTTCCTGGATAACGCCGAGGATCGCGTTGATAAGAACGACGGCAAGGATGATCACCACGTCTGTGGGGAATGCGAAATGACCCTCGGAAACACCCGTATAGAT
This sequence comes from Oscillospiraceae bacterium, assembly GCA_015064085.1. Classification (GTDB taxonomy): domain Bacteria; phylum Bacillota; class Clostridia; order Oscillospirales; family CAG-272; genus HGM12713. Next base: position 6,494 of record SVSX01000020.1, read on the forward strand.
CTCCATTGCTGCGGAAACTGCCGCGGCAACGAGAAGAATGATGGTCATCGGCTCTGCGAGCTGTTCAAAGAACTTTCTGAGAAGAGACTTCTGCTTTGCGGCTTTCAGCGCGTTTTTGCCGTTAGCTTCAAGTCTTTTCGCGGCTTCCTCGGAGGTGAGACCCTGCTCGGAAGTGCCAAGCTCTGAAAGAACGGCTTCTTTTTCTTCAAGATGAAATTTCATATTATTCCTTTCTGCCTTTTGGCTAATTATTTTCGAAGAGTTTTAAAAAAAGACCCATGCACGCATTGCGTGCATGAGTCTCGTAAATTAAGATAAGCCAGGCTTTCGCCAAGATGTTGACTTACCACACTTGCGTGTTCACTACTCCCTCATGGAATTACATCCATATAATAATATCATATGGAAGGGCTTTTGTCAAGCGGATATGACAAATTTAATATATTTTACCGATTTACTCGCCGAGGTATGCTTTTTTGATCCTTTCGTCGTTGATAAGCTCGGAGGCTTTGCCCGACGTGGTAATGCTTCCCGTTTCGAGGACGTAAACTCTGTCGGATATCGACATAGCCTTCTTTGCGTTTTGCTCAACGAGAAGAACGGTCTTTCCCGCCTCGCGGAAGGTCTTTATTATTTCGAAGACCTCGGATACGAGCAGGGGAGAAAGTCCCATAGAGGGCTCGTCAAGCACGATGAGCTCGGGGTTGGCGAGAAGGGCGCGTCCCATAGCCAGCATCTGCTGCTCACCGCCCGAAAGAGTACCCGCAAGCTGACGGCGGCGCTCCTCGAGTCTCGGGAACTGCTCGAATACGTATTTCATATTTTCGGCGATCTTGTTCTTGTCCGACTGAGAGTAAGCGCCCATCAGAAGATTCTCATAAACCGTGAGGTTTTGGAATATTCTGCGTCCCTCGGGAACGTGAACCATTCCCATAGAAACGATCTTGTGAGCGGGTACTCGGCAGAGGTCTGTTCCTTTATAAACTATAGAGCCGTTTTTTGGACGGATGAGACCTGTTATCGTGTGAAGGGTGGTAGTCTTTCCCGCGCCGTTAGCGCCTATGAGTGAAACGATCTCTCCCTTGTCTACATGGAAGGAGATACCCTTAAGGGCGTTGATGACGCCGTAATATACCTCAAGATCGGTTACTTCAAGTAAACGTTCTGACATAAAATGTTAGTTTCCTTTCCTTGGTGATTTTGGGCTCTTTGATCATTCGCCGATATAAGCCTTGACGACCTCGGGATCGCTGAGGACCTCAGCGGTAGCTCCCGAAGCGAGAACAGTACCGAAGTTAAGCACTGTGAGCTTCTCGCAGATACCTCCGACCAGACGCATATCGTGCTCGATAAGGAGGATCGTGATATTGAACTTTTCGCGAATAAAGGTGATAACGTCCATAAGCTCCTGAGTCTCATTGGGGTTCATACCCGCCGCGGGCTCGTCAAGAAGGAGAAGCTTGGGGTTTGTCGCCATAGCTCTCGCGATCTCGAGCTTTCTCTGCTTTCCGTAGGGAAGGTTAGCCGCGAGATAGTCTTTATACTCATCGAGCTTGAATACGCGGAGGAGCTCGAGAGCTCTTTCGTAGTACTCGCGCTCACTCTTTCTGTGTCTTGGGAGGCGGAATATCGACTCGGGAACAGAGCAGGGGATCTGATTTGAGAGACCGACCATAACGTTTTCAATTACCGTGAGGTTGTTGAAAAGTCTTATGTTCTGGAAGGTTCTCGCGATACCCTTCTTGTTTACGTCGGCGGGGGCTTTACCCGTAAGGTCCTCACCGCAGAGGAAGAATCTTCCCGCGGTGGGCTTGTAAACGCCTGTGAGGAGGTTGAAGACTGTGGTCTTTCCCGCTCCGTTAGGTCCTATGAGACCGTAAAGCTCACCCTGCTTGATCTCTATATTGACGTCGTCAACGGCTTTAAGACCGCCGAACTGTATACAAAGGTGGTCTGCCTTGAGGACGATCTCTCTTCCGTCCTCGGCAAAAAACTTATTCTCAGCCATTCTGATCCTTCTCCTTTCTGCGCTTTTTGAGGTTCGCGAGGCTGTACTTTTCACGGAATGTCTTGAGGGCGGGTGCGTTCTTATAGATAACGATCACTATAAGAATAGCGGCGTAGAAGAGATTCTGAAGTACGGCGAGGTCACCTGTGAGCTTCGTCTGGAGATTTACGTTGAGGAAGGTGATAAGCGTTGCGGCGATGATAGAGCCGTTGATGCTTCCGATACCTCCGAGAACTACCATAACGAGGATCTCAATAGAATAGTTGTAATCAAAGTTTGCGCTTTGAATTCTGTAGTTTGAGTAGCTGTAAAGAACGCCCGCGATACCCGCGAAGAAGGAGGATATCGTGAAGACGAAGAGCTTATATTTTGTTACGTTGATACCTGTTGCTCTTGCCGCGATCTCATTGTCTCTTATAGAGGTGATCGCTCTTCCGTGCTTACTTCTCATAAGGTTCTGAGTAACCGCGAGGCAGATGAGCACAAGGGCAAAGGCAATAATAAAGAGGTATTTCTTATCGAATCTGGGTGTCTCAAGACCGAGAGTACCGCCGAAAAGCTTTTCGGGGGCGTTCATTACTACCGAGCGGATGATCTCACCGAAGGCGAGAGTAACGATAGCAAGATAGTCTCCGCGGAGTCTGAGCGCGGGCAGACCGATAATGATTCCGAAGATCGCCGCGGCGATACCGCCCGCGAGCACAGAGATAATGAGCGCGAGAATGCCGTTGCCTATTATAGGCTCGAGGATTGACGCGAGCTTACCTCCAAGGTATGCGCCAACACACATAAATCCTGCGTGACCGAGGCTGAGCTCGCCGAGAAATCCGACGACCATGCTGAGGGATACCGCGAGAATTATGGAGATTGCGATCTTTTCAAGCAGGTAGATCTCCTTGGGGGAAGTTCCTCCCGTAAGAGAGAGCACCGTAAAGATAATAGCCACAAGGGCGATAATTGCGTAGTTGAGATAATTTTTGAGGAAGGACTTTGTTTTCATACCTTTTCCCTCCTTGCTTTTCCGAGTATGCCCGAGGGCTTAACCAGAAGAACGATGATAAGAATTGAGAATTCCACCGCATCCGTATAGGGAGCGATAGCGGGGATGCTGTAGGATATCGACTCAACGATACCGAGGAGCAAGCCGCCGAGCATAGCACCGGGAATAGAACCGATACCGCCGATAACTGCTGCCGTGAATGCCTTGATACCGGGCATTGCTCCGAGAGTGTTTGAAAGGCTGGGCGCTTTACAAAGCATCATATATCCCGCGATAGCCGCGAGAGCCGAGCCGATCGCAAAGGTGATGGTAATAATGGCATTGGTATTTATACCCATAAGGAGCGCCGCGTCTCTGTCCTCAGAGACTGCCACCATCGCGCGGCCTGTTTTGGAATATTTAACGAAAAGACTGAGTATCGCCATAACAACGACTGTCACAGTGATAGTGAGAATAGTGCTGTAGTCAACGCTGAGCGCGCCAAGCTTTACCGCGCCGCTGATCTGCAGCTGAAGGGGCATTTTCGGCGAAGAACCGAAAATGATCTGCGCAAGGCTCTGAAGTAGGTAGCTTACGCCGATAGCCGTGATGAGCACGGCAAGAGGAGATGCTCCTCGCAAGGGTCTGTATGCGAATCTTTCGATCGTTACACCCAGAATAATGCAGAATATAACTGCTGCAAGCACAGCTATAAGTGGGTGACCCAAAGCGAGAAGAGTGACGTACATAGCGTATCCGCCCACCATAATAACGTCACCGTGCGCAAAATTCAACATTTTTGCGATACCGTAGACCATTGTATAGCCGATGGCTATCATAGCGTACGTACCGCCCGAGCTTAACCCGTTTATGAGTGCTGTTATAAAATCCATAATAATTCCTTAAAGTTTGTAGTCTATGACAATTTGCCGACACGGTTGCCCGTGTCAGCAAATTGCAAAAGCTTTATTAAGATCGATTAAGCGTTAGCTTCCTTGATTACGTAAGCGATAGCTACCTTATCAACGTAACCTGTGGACTGCCACTTGATGTTATCACCGGTAGCGCCGCTGAATGTGAAGCCGCCGTTGAACTTCTCCTTGAGGATTGTGCAGAGCTCTTCAGCAGACATATTGGGGTTGATGTCCTTGCCTGCTTCCTTAGCTTCCTTCATTGCGTTGTAGAGAGCGTATACGCAGTCGTAAGCAGCAGCACCGAACTGGTTGAGAGTGTCAGCGCCGAACTTCTCTGTGTACTTCTTGATGAACTCAGCAGCCTTGCCGTCTGTAGCCTTCGAGTTGAAGTGAGAGAGCATACTTACCTTCTGGGGGATAGCTGTGATATCAAATCCGTCAGCGGACTCGATTCCGTCAAAGCCGTCGCAGCCGTAGTATGTAGCGTTGTCAGCAACCTTGCCCTTAGCCTGGGTCATGAAGATAGAAGCAGGTGTGTAGTAGATGGGCATGAAGATGAACTCGCACTCCTTGAGAGTGTCGATCTGTGCTGTGAAGTCTGTCTGGTTAGCGTCTGTGAATACAGCCTCAACTGTTGCTATAGAGCTGTTAAGGTTAGCCTTGAACTGGTCAAAGATACCCTTGGAATAGGAGTCGTCAGACTTGTAGAAGATACCGATCTTATCAAGACCGAGCGTGTTTACATAGTCTGCGGCAACCTTACCCTGGTTACCGTCTGCAAAGCACATCTGGTAAGCGTTGTCCTTCTTGACTACGTCGTTACCCGAAGCAGAGGGTGTGAGGAAGAAGATGTTGTCTTCGCTGGAAAGGTTAGCGAACTCAAGGCAGGGGTTGGTGGTTACGCATCCGAGGGATACGATCATTCCCTTAGCAACCATATCCGCATAGTTTGTGGATACCTTGGAAGCATCGTGCTGGTCGTCAAGCGCGAGAAGCTCGAACTTAACACCGTCGAGACCGCCAGCGGCGTTGATCTCGTCAACAGCCATCTGAGCAGCATTCTTAACAGCAGTGCCGTAAACGGCAGCGCCGCCTGTGAGAGGTCCTGAAAGGCCGATGATGTATGTTTCCTTCTTTTCGCCGCAACCTACGAAGCAGGCAGCAACCATAAGGAGACACATCACAACAGCGAGGACCTTGCAAAATGTGGTTTTCATTGTGAGTCACCTCAAAAAAATAAATTTTCCATCGAAACACCGATGGTCTTTCGATTTCATACATTAAATAATATCACATTATTCTTTTCGTGTCAAGAATTATTTGCAAATTATTAAATCTTTTGTCAAATTAAACAAAAAAGCAAATTGACAAAATTTTTTGAGCCCATTATATGAAAAATAAACATATTGTAAAAATAAACATACAATTTAAATGCTGTATTTTAATACAGTTCAATAAAATATTATGATTTTAAAATATAAATATAAATATTATTTATATCGAAAAATATAAAATAACAGTTAACGATTTAAAAAAAGAATATAGTTAAGAGAGGACTTTTTGAGATCTGACAAGGGATTTAGTGCAAAACGACGAATGATTTTTTCTGTCGCTTTCTGTTGAAAAGAAGAAAAAATTGTGCAAAGTATCTATATGGGAGAATTTTTTTTGTGCGTTGTGCTGTTTGAGCTGAAATCTGCCCCTGAAAAAATACTTTCAAGGAGCGAAAAAAATGAAGGAAAACTATTGACATTGAGGAAGGATAATGTTAAAATAGAACATATAAATTTTTCTATCCGAAAATATTATATAATAAACAAACTAAACTAAGCAAAGCAGGTGACAAAATTATGAAAAAGAATTTGTTTAACCGTATCTTCGCTGTCGTTTTGGTTTTGGTCATGCTTTCCACGTCATTTATCAGCGCGTCTGCCCTGTCCTTTAATGCTCCGGGCGATGCAAGCACGACCGACGACCTTTATTCGATAGCGTTTGAGGACGGAGTACTTTCGGTCAAGGTAAACCCCGACAGGATATACGATATGCTGAAGGACAGAGACCTTACCAGAGAGGAGCTGTTGGAGCTCATTCCCGCAGATATCCTCGATACACTGTCGAAGGGAAAGGAGCTGACTCGTGACGACCTTACAGAGCTGATCGCGAACTACATAACGGTAGACGATCTCAAGGCTATGGTCGACAATCTTCCCGTAGACATAATCAAGAAGTATTTCTCGTACGATATGATCACCGACATCGTTTCGGTCAAGGAGATAATCGATCTTCTTCCTATCGACGAGGTTCTCGCTGAGATCGACGCCGAGGATTTCGAGCTGCTTCTGAACGATGAGGTCAAGGAGCTTGTGTTCAACGAGAAGCTTGAGGATAAGCTTATTGACGGCGGTATCGTTGACGATCTCATCAATGAGACAACGATAGTTGACGACGTATTCGCGGATGAGGTCCTCAAGGGTAAGCTCTTCGATCTTGTTGACGATCAGATCATCAACTCGATCATGGCTGACCCTGAGAACAAGGCTGCTCTTATGAAGCTTGCGGAGTCCGACAAGGTAGTTGACAGAATGATCAACAACACCGCGGCGCTGAATACTCTCGCGAACTATCTCACGTCAGACGCTAACGATGCGGCATTCCAGCTCTTCGTTGACGACGAAAAGGTTGCGAATACCCTTATAGGCATCGAAGCAATAAAGAACTATCTTGTGTCCGAGGACGCTCTTATGGCGCTTGTTGACGCGAACGTTGTTAACAGAACCAACGTTCAGTCGATTCTTACCGACGATCAGATCAACGGTCTTGTTACCGATGAGATCATCGAGGAGCAGCTCGCTGACGAGGATGTTCTCGAATCCTTCTTCGACGATCCCGATTTCGTCGCTAAGGAGGTTACCGTTTCCTTCGAGCTCGAGATGATCAGCCGCGGCTACGTAACACTTATGCCCGGTTATACTCTCGACGACGTTGTTGAGGCAACAAAGGTAGCTGTCGCTACTAATGATGAGGCAAGAGCATTCGTTGCTCACGACATCAGAACAAACTCCAATATCACAGTTGAGGACTACCTTGATCACGTTGATTTCGCTGAGTTCGCAAAGTCTTCTCAGACCGAGATCAAGAACATCATCGAGGGCGATGCCGAAACATATGACAGACTCGTAGATAACGTTTCCACAGGCGCTATCATCGACGCTATCGGCGACGATTGCGAGACTCTTGTTAAGAACAACGCTAAGGATATCGTCTCCAAGGTTGGCGCATCCAAGGTCTTCTACTACTTCTCGCTTGACGGTGCGGTTGAGGCGCTCGGCGGCTACGACCAGATCGTTTCTGACGGCTTCGTTACCGTTGAAGAGGTTTCTGACGCAATGGGCGGATATTCTGAGCTCATTGAGTATTTCGACACCGACACTCTTATTAATACTATCGGTATGGACACCATACTTGAGTACGTTGATATTGAAGACGCTGTGAACAAGGTTGGCGGATACCGCGCCCTTGCAGAGCTCTACACAAACGATGAGCTTACCGCCATCGTCGAGACTATCGGTCCTGATGGCATAAGAAAGTTCATCAACGAGAGCGGCGTTCTCGACGCTATCGACGTTAAGGCAATTGCGGGTGATTTCATCGACTACGCTAAGTCCAAAGTCCCCGAAGTAAAGGCACTTGTAAAGACTGTCGCAAGGCAGACTCTTACCATCCTCCTCACAGAGGTTGAAGGAATATATATTAATGATGGAATCATCTATGAGGCAGGTAAGTTCGATCTTAACAAGATGATCGTTGAGACTCTTCAGGCGATTCCCGATGTTAAGACATTCACATCTCTTAAGGAAGGCGATAACTTCGCTGAGTACATCATTTCCGCTGTTATCGCGGGAGAGAAGTACCAGGTTGGTGTTGCGTTCGGCTTCCTTGGCGACCCCTCAAATCTCCAGTCTCTCCTCGTTCGTCTTGAGGATAATTTCATAATTGATGTCTCCGATGACGGAAATATAGATGTGACCGTGGGCACTCCCGCTGTCGTATCGGCAATATACGAAAAGGTTCTTGAGTCGGGTAGAGTTCCCGCAGCTCTCAAGGCTAAGCTCGTAAATATGCCTAACTACAACCTTGATGATCTCCGCGACGCTATCGATGAGATCAGCGAAGAGGATATCGCTTCTGTTGCGAATGCAGTTGAAGAAAAGGCAGACGAAATAAAGGATAAGGCATACGCTATCGCCGAGAAGAAGATCCTCAGCCTCTACGATAAGGTAGAGAGTAAGGCAGACGCTAAGGGCGGCAAGGTAGAGTTCTTTGTCGACAAGGCAGGTAACGTCGTTACCAAGGACAGAGTTGAGGCACTCATCGACGCTTCCAAGAAGGTAGTTGATAAGGCTATCGACGTAGCTACAGATCCCGCAAAGCTCTCTGCTGCCAAGGATCGTGTTGTAGCAGGATTTAACAAGCTTCCCGATAAGCTCACAACGACCGCTCTCATCGACCTCTACAGAGGTAACGGTGGATTCAGCGCAAACGTTGGAAAGTCCGTTGATATCTTTGAGGTAATAAACAACCGCGTATCTCTTCCCGAAGAGATCAAGGTAATGTTCAAGTCCACTGTGATCTCTCTCAGTGCTAATCTTGATCTTACCGTAGCAGACCTCTATAAGCTCGAGCTTATGCTCGCTGACGGTTCGGTATACACCACTCTTCTTCCCGCAGGAACATCTCTTGACGTTCTTAATAACCTTTCGGGAATTGATCTCTCCTCGGGTATCGTTAACAGCGAGACAGAGTACGTAACAGAGATGCCCGCTGAAGACCTTATGCTCTACAGTGACGATCTCTACTCTGTTAAGTTCGTTGCTAACAATGAGACCGTTAAGACAGTATTCTATCCCTACGGAACAGAGACAATCGACGTTCCCGCTATCCCCGAGTCGGCTCAGAAGGAGGGCTACACGGCAGCTTGGGAGGAATTCTCTCTCAATACAGTTAAGAGACTTGTTGTAGGCGTTGCTTACACCGAGATCACAGATCCCGATGATCCCGACGATCCCGATGATCCCGATGACGAGACCTTCAAGGCAACCTTTATTGCTGACGGAGTTACAGTTAAGGTTATCGAGTTCACAAAGGACACAACCTTTGTTGAGTTCCAGGCACAAGTTCCCGCAGTACCCGCTAAGGCAGGATACACAGGAAACTGGGAGCCCTACGAGGCTAAGTTTAAGGAGTACAAGGACTTTACAGTAAACGCTATTTACGTTAAGGATCCGACACCTCCCGGTGGACCTGAGACCTTCAAGGCAACCTTTATTGCTGACGGTAAGACCGTAAAGGTAGTTACCTTCACAAAGGATACGACCTTTGCCGAGTTCCAGGCACAAGTTCCCGCAGTACCCACAAAGGCCGGATACAACGGCGCTTGGGAGGCTTATGAGGCAAAGTTCAACGAGCGCAAGGACTTCACAGTAAACGCTGTTTACACCGCTATCGAATACGAAGCAACCTTTAAGGCTGACGGAGTTGTGGTAGGCGTAGTCAAGTTTACTGTTGAGGACACAGAGATCGTTGCTCCCGCAGTTCCTGCAAAGCTTGGTTACGCAGGCGTTTGGGAGAAATACGAGATCGTTCCCGCTAACATTACCATCAATGCTATCTATACAGCAAACATTTACACAGCAACCTTTATTGCTGACGACGTTGTTGTCGGAACAGTAAACTTCACGATCGAGGATAAGTCGATCCCCGAGCCCGAAGTTCCCAAGAAGGAAGGCTACATAGGCGTTTGGGAGAGCTACTCACTCGGCGCTGCTGACGTAACTATCCACGCTATCTACACCCTTGAAGAGGGCGACGGAAGCTTCTGGTGGTGGCTGCTGATACTCTTCGCAGTTATCATAATCGCAATAATCATTCTCTTCCTTGTTAAGTCCAACAAGAAGGACGACGATGTTCCTCCCGAGACACCCGAGGTAGTCGAGCCCGAGCCCGAGATAATCCCCGAGCCCGAACCCGTTATCATACCCGAGCCCGTTGAGGACGTTGCGGCTGAAGAGGTCGATGAGCTTATGACCGACGACGCAGCCCTTGCGGCAGTTGTTGTTGAGGAGGCTACATCCGCACCCGTTCAGGGACCCAAGGCGATAGTCAACACAAGCGCTATCAGTGAGGCGTTTGAGGACGGCGATACAGTATCTCTTGAGACACTCAAGGCTAAAAAGCTCGTACCCGCTAAGACGGCAAGAGTCAAGATCCTTGCAAACGGTCACCTTAATAAGCATAACCTCACAGTTGAGGCAAACAGCTTCTCTGTTCAGGCTATCAAGATGATCCAGCTCACAGGCGGTACGGTAATTCAGAAGAAGTAATTTGAACAAAAAAGCTTTATCCCCAAGGAGCGATGCTCCTTGGGGATATTATTTTTTTAGGGGCTGTCACATTTGGCAAGACCGAAAAAGTCCGAGAATAAATAAAAAGATCCCGTTTGCGACAGAAAAAACGCAAATGAGACACTAATAGGTTGAATTTCTTCGAAATTCTCCATCTTTATGGACTTTTTCTACCGCCGTTTTCGGGGCTCGACGTACGCTTGTACGCCTTACGCCCCGAAGAACGACGCTTCTTGCTCAAATCTGACTATCCCCTAGCAGAGGCTGTCTCAAATTTGCATTTGAGACAGCCTCTTATTTTATTTAATTTTTGAATATCTCGTCGCAAAAATATGCGCTGGTGTTTGCCGCCATACCTGTTTCGTCGTAGACGTCGAGACGGAAGTAGATATCAGCATCGGGATTTATCTTGAACTGAGCCTCGGTGAGGTACTCGCCCTTCTGAGCGACTCTTCTCTGAGACGAGCTGCGAACTCTGCCTGTGTTGAGGGTTATGGTCTTAGCGGGGGAGCAGGTGATGTGAACTACGTTGTCCTCAAGGTAGAGGCTGTGGATCTCAGGACCTGTCGACGCGTAGAACTTTCCGTCGAGAAGCGCCTTTGTTATCGTCTTGTATTCAAGCTTGTCGGCGTTGATTACCGTGTGTCCGATGAAGGAATCGTGAGCCCAATCGGCAGAGGCGTTGTGGTTGTCGTCAGCGGCGATACAGTATATTCTGTTGTCCTCGCGGAGGATATCGTCGTAGATCTTGGGGTTGTACTCGGGGAGACCGAGAACGTAACAGCCTGTGTTGAAGATCTCCATTGCGTGCATTCCGCGGTAGTAAGCATACTGCTCAAAGGTCTCGCCGCTCCAAACGGGGTGGTTGTAGGTTACGAAAAAGCCCTTTTCACGAGCGGTCTGCATAACGTAGTTTACATCCTCGACCGAGTAATTTCTTATATAATCGGGCTCGTTCTCGTCAAAGATCACCTTGTCGACCTGATATTTGGAGTTGCCAAAGAGATATTTTCCCGATCTTTCCCAGAAGGGCTGTACCTTGTTTTCGGGATCGATCGCGATAAAGCAGATGTGACAGGTCCTTCTGCCTCTCGGGGCAGTGGTCTTTTCACTGATATCTATTTCAAATCCGAGCAGGGGAAGGAAATTCTCCTCAGCAAGGTCGGAATGATCGATCATAGTGTTGTGGTCTGTGTAGGCAATTATCGAGTAGCCTTGCTTCATATATTCTTCCTTCATCTTCTCAGGTGAGAGGACTCCGTCAGAAAGATTTGTGTGGCTGTGAAGGTTAGCTTTGTAAAAATTACCTGAACCGCCTAAAAGATATTTTTTCATGTGCTCCTCTTTCCGCGTCCAAGGGCGCTTTTTTTATCAATTACAATTATAGCACAATGAATATTTTTTTCAAGGGTTTTTCAAATTTAAATTTTAAAATTCTATTGAAATAGGGAAGAGACTGTGTTATAATTGGCGTGTAATAAATAAAAAGGAGAAAATAATATGTACGAAAAAATAACTCCCGAGGAAGCGGGAATATCCTCGCTTGCCGTCAAAGAATATATTGAGGGTCTGAACAGACACAACCTCGCTATGCACGCAGTGCTTATGATGAAGGGGGATAAGATATTCTCCGAGAGCTATTGGGAGCCTTTTCATAAGGACTATTGCCATAGAATGTATTCGGTAACCAAGAGCTTTGTCTCAATGGGAATAGGCTGCCTTGTCGATGAAGGTAAGCTGAAGCTTGACGACAGAGTCCACGAATTTTTCAAGGATAGATACACGCGTGAGCTGCCAAAGTATCTCGAAGAGCAGACGGTACGCGATATGCTGCTGATGACCACCTGCGGAAGCTCGGGAAGCTGGTTCTCGTCTGATGACCCCGACCGTACGCATTTCTATTTTGAGAATAATAAAGCCGACCATCCCTCGGGTACGTATTGGAGCTATGACAGCGCGGGCTCACAGGTCCTCTGCTCACTTGTGGAAAGACTTGCGGGAATGCCTCTGCTCGAATACCTCAAGCAGAAGCTTTTTGACAAAATGGGAACTTTCGAAACCGCAGAGGTGCTCAAAGCCCCCAACGGAGATTCATGGGGAGACTCGGCTCTGATCTGCACTGCCCGTGACCTTGCGTCGGCAGGTCTCCTTATGATGAGAGGCGGCGAGTGGAACGGAGAGCAGCTAATCAGCAGGGAATACGTGGAGGAGGCGTGCTCGGCGCTTGTGGACAACCGCGAGGGAGCGCATCTCACAAGCTTCCACGAGGGCTACGGATATCAGATATGGAGAGCTGAGGAGGACAGCTTTGCCTTCAACGGAATGGGCTGTCAGCTTTTGATCTGCGTACCCAAAAAGGAATTTATCTTCGTTTGCAACGCCGATAATCAGGGTAACACCTCGGCTAAGGATATAATCACGATGCCTCTTTTCGACCTTGTGGTAAGACCTATGGCAGACGGGGCGCTTGAGGCAGATCCCGAAGGTGTGAAGGCGCTTGAGGAGTATAATTCCACCTTGAAGCTCCGCACACTTAACGGACTCTCGGACTCTCCCCTCAGAGAGCAGATAAACGGGGTCAGATTTATCGCCAAGGAAAACGATATGGGTATCAAGAGCTTTACCTTCTTCTTTGACGGAGACAAGGGTGAGCTCAGATATACCAACGAGCAGGGAGATAAGGTACTGCCCTTTGGTATCAACCATAACGTTTTCGGAAAGTTCCCCGAGCTCGGCTATGCCGACGAATACGGCAGAGTAAAGACGACAAACGGATTTATGTATAAGGATGCCGTTTCCGCCAGCTTCTCGGACGATAATAAGATACTTATCTACGTTCAGATAATAGACAGATATTTCGGAAACGCCAGCCTGCAGTTCAATTTCAAGGGAGATACCTGCGCTGCGAGATTTACAAAGACCGCCGAGCATTTCCTTGATAAATATAAGGGTATTATGATCGCCGAAAAGGAATAATAAATTATAAGGTCTGTCACATTTGGCAAGACAGAAAAATGCCGCTTTCTCAGTCTTTTTTGACGGAGAAAGCGGCATTTATTTCAGGATCATTTCATTATATCAGCACCGAAGGGGAAGAAGGCGAGCTTCATAAACTTGAAGCACTGAATTCCCGAAGGGATACCGATTATCGTTATGCAGTTTGCGATTCCGCAGAAAAGATAGACGAGCGCCAGCTCCCAGCCCACAAGGATCGCCCATATCGTGTTGGCGATAGGGTGCTCGGTAAACTGAAGTCTGACCTTCTTTCCAAAGGGAAAGAGGGAGAGCTTTGCCGCCTTGAAGCACTGAACGCCGAGGGGAATTCCGACTATGGTGATGCAGAGGAGCAGACCCAAAAGCGCCCAGCCGAGAGCCAGAATAAGTCCGCCGAAAATAAACCAGATTATATTTGCGAGAAAACGAAGCATAATAACACCTCCAAAAGATTTTCACTCACATTATATCACGTTTCACCGGAAAAAGCAACTGTTTTTTTTTAATGGCTATTGACAAGAGAGGGATAATGTGATAGAATTGTCGGTGTCAATTTTTTTAGTTTGAGGTCAGAAATGGTTTTTGCGTATTTTTGCGTTATTTTTAAGGGAGTAATATACGGTCTTACCGTCTTTTTCACCTCCCGTCTCACCGAGACTACCGACGTGTTGGATATACTTGCTCTCAGGTTTTTGCTCAGCTTCGCGGTTATGTGGGTGCTTAAGCAGATAAAGGTTATAAAGGTCGACATCGGAGCTAAGGATTTTATCAAAAAAAATCCGAGAACGCCCTTTATTAAAAGCATAATTCTCGCGGGACTTTTCGAGCCCGTGCTCTATATGCTTTTTGAGACTCTCGGAATATCTATGACAACGGGAATAACCGCCGCTGTCATTCTGTCACTGAGTCCTATATTCAGCCTGATAGTCGAGCGTTTTCTGCTCAGGGAAAAGGCAACTCTTCTTCAGATATTCTTCCTCGGCTGCGGTATTTTCGGCGCGATATATATATCACTGAACACAGTCAGCGACGGCGGAAATGATAGTTTCCTCGGCATACTGTTCGTGCTTCTCGCCGTGATATCGGGAGCGCTCTTCTGCGGTTTTTCGAGAAAGGCAGCGCCTCATTTTTCGGCTATGGAAATAACCTACGTTTCCTGCGCCCTCGGCGCTATCATATTTAACCTTGTGAACGTGGTAAGGCATATAGCGAAGGGCGATATCCTTAGTTATTTCAATCCCTATTTCAGCCTTGAAAATATGATAGGCTTCCTTTTCCTCGGAGTGCTTTCGACCATCGTTGCCACGGGAATGAACAACCACGCGCTCTCAAAGCTTCAGGTATCAACGACTGCGGCGTTTGGCGGCGTGTCCACGATCGTTACTATTGCGGTTGGAATCATATTCAACAACGAAAGCCTTGCATATTACCACTATATCGGTCTGCCCTTCATATTTGCCAGAATGATAGGCGTCAGCGCTATTTCGATAATCAACGAAAAGCGGAAAAACAAGGCAGAGACAACCAAAAAAGAATAAAAATTCGGGGCTGTCACAACCAAGTTGTGACAGCCCCGTTGGTTTGGTTTTTGGTTTACTTTTTCTTTCTGCGTCTTACAGATACGCAAGCTCCCGCCGTTACCGCAAGGGTGGTGAAGGGAAGCGCCATAACAACTGACGATCCGCAACCCGACTTTTCTTCCGCGGCGGTGGTCTGCGGAGCGGGTGTGGTCTCGACAGCCGCAACGGTCGTGGCGGCGGTGGTGGTCTCTACGGGCGGAACGTACTCCTTGTACTGTACCGCGAACTGAGCGCCCGAGATCCATACGTTCTTTACGAAATCGTATCCGCGAATGACTGTGCGGTCATCGTAGATGTAGATGAAATAGCCCTGGCTTTCGTCATACTTGCTCTCGCCCGTTACCTTATTGTAGTCGTCACAGATATACGCGACGGCGGCTGTGTTGAAGTAGTAGGGCTGATCCTCCTCGGTGAACATACTTGTTCCCGAATACATCGACCAGTGGCTGTGGCTTGTGAAGACCATAGCCGACTCATATTTAGCAAGGACCTCCTTGAGCTGTACCCAGTTCATAACGCCCGTTCTGTCGTTGGTGTCAAAGTCTGTCTGCTCGGGATAGCTTCCGCCAACGGTGTTTCTGATCGTCTGATGGACGAAAACGAAGGAAGGACGGGTGGGATCATAATTTTCGGCAAGCTTTTCGTCAAGCCAGTTAAGTGTTGATCTCTTGAAGGTTGCGTTAAGTGTTGAGAAGGTGTCTGTGCTGAGTATTATGAAATGGTAGCCTCCAAGCCAGAAATCATAGCTTGTGTCGGTGGGTTTAGATCCGTCGGGCAGCTGAGTAAAGCCGAGGAAGAGTTTATCCGACTGCTCCATAGTCATAAGATCTCTCCACACGCCCCAAACGTCGTGGTTACCGACGGAAAGATACAAGTCGGGCGCACCCTCGACCTCCTCGGTGAGGGATTTCATAAGGCGGTATTCCTCGGGGATACCGTTCTGTGTGATGTCTCCGTTTATAATAATACCAAGGCTCTTGTCGCCGCTCTTGCTAACCACGCTCTTGAGCATATTCTGATAATGCTTAGAGTAGTTGACGTATCTCGAGCCTGTTTCTGTGGTGACGTGAATATCGCTGACTACCTGAAATTCGGCAACCGCCTCGCCGAAATCTCTCGTTGCCGCGTTTTCGGGCAGATCGACGGTGAAGGGCTTCGTTGTGATACCGCTTCCGTCTATATTTCTGACGTAAACGAGGATCTGTTCAGCTCCGGGAGGGATAAGAATGCCGGGGGCAATGCTAACCTTGGTCTCGGCAGCCGTGATCTTATGCTTTGCGAGATAGGAATATCCGTTCAGCTTAGCGCCGTTTTTACCCCAGAAGATCAAAACCTCTTTTCCCGTGGTCTCACTTGCCTCGACAGTGACGACGATATCGCCCTCAGCGAATCCGTCGGTGTCGTTTTTGAGCTCATAGGTTACCGAAAGAGGAGCTTTCGGCTTTGCCGCGTAGACGGGCAGTGTCAAAACGCTCATACATCCGATGAGTATGCTAAGCGTAAGTAATGCGCAAAAAATCTTTTTCATAGCAGTTTCCTTTCCTATAGGGACAATAGAATAAAATTCGGCAGATTGTACAAAAAAGCAGAACTGCCGCTCTCTGTTTTGATTATAACATATCAAAAAAGCTTTGTCAACAAGATTTTGTTTTATTCTAATTATATTTTAATTTATATTTTAATTTATATTTTAATTGCATAATACAATAATGAGGAAACTATTATTAAGGAAAAACTTATGGGGCTGAATTAATCAGCCCCGATTTAATATTACTCTCCGACAAAAATTTTAAGATTTAATTCGCCATTTTTGAGGGTGAATATTTTTTGAAGATCAAAATTTTTAAGCACGGTAGGATCTATTTGCTCGTATTTTTCAAACGAATAACAGTCTATCATTCCGCATTTGATTCTATTCTCAGCGCAAAATGCGGAAAATGAATCATATCCGCCAAAAGCTTCAATAAGCGTTGAACTCATATTTTCAACTCTGTTAGTAGTTGCCGCATTGTTAAAAATATATATGTGGTTTGGTGAATATTTTTCGTCCGTCTCATAATATCCGAATGTGTTGTTTGCTTCAATATATTTATCGAATACGATGGCTTCCGGAGTGTTTGAGGAAGGTTCTATTCTGTTGAAGAAAGCAAGAAATTCATTGACATAGAAGTTATTTTCCCCATAGTGCTCTTTAAGCTTTGCTCTTACCTTAGTCATTGCTTGATCATCGAGAAGCACAGGTATTGCGGCTACGGATTCGGTTACCGCCGTTTTGTGAGTTGCAACCGAAGCATAATTGTCTCCAACTATGTTAATATCTCCCCCGGAGATCGAGGTTACTGCGGAAAAGCTTTCTCCCGAGCATATTCCCGCGGAAACATCAAATCCATATCCGCCGTTTACCGAAATATCTGTGAATGATATGCAGGAGTCGATATAATTGGAAATGCCTGAAAGACCGCCAACACATAATTTCGGAGCTTCGGGCGCATTTCCTTTATTGAGAATGAAATTATCAAGTGAGATGCTTACCTCGCAGGATTTGGTGTAGCAAGCGCCAATAAATGTAGCCTTGGCAGCTAATGTTCCAACACAAATGTATCTTTCCTCGAAGTTTTTCTCTGTTGTGAGCTTCGGAGCAATCTTGCAATTTTCAAGACCTACGTTTATGAAGAAACCGTTTGTCTCACCAAAAAGACCGATCATAGGCTTTTCAAGATCTGATATGTTTTCTATAACGAGGTTTTTGATAACATATCCGTTCCCGTTAAATATTCCGCTGAAGCTTTCTCCACCATATTCACTTCCAATGGGTGACCAGCCGCTTTCAAAAGCACCGCCTTCAAGGAAATCCTTTTCCTCAAAAACAATGTCATTCATAAGAATGTAATTATCGTTGGGTGAATGTCGCATATTGTTGAGATCCTCGGCAGAGTAGATACCCACGTATCCGTCAGGAACGGATGTGAGACGCAAATTGTTTTCACTGATGACCTTTGCGTTCATATAGTGGCTTACGATCGGTATCGTAATAGCCGCGCAGCATATTACCGATAGGCACAGGATTACCAATGTAATGGGCGCTGTTATGAATTTTTTGAAGCCTCGTTTTTTCTGAATAGTTGTGTTTGTGCTTGTGTTTGGAAGCACCGTGCTGATTTCGGGGATTTCTATTTTTAAAAGTTCTTTTTTTAGCTTACGCTTGTAGTTCATCGTTTTCCCTCCCGTATGTAGTAATTTTTCAGCTTTTCCAAGGCACGTCGGTATCTTTTTTGACATGCCGCCTCGCTGATACCCAAAACGGCTGCAATATCTCTGTGCTTCATATTGTTTTCGAGCTTAAGTATTACTATTTGTCGATCATCGAGATCAAGTAGCGAGAGAGCTTCGGGGAGCTCCGAGAAAGCGTTTGTTGGGTTCGAGTCGGCAATTTCCGCTCCTGCGTCAAGCGATGATTCATAGGAGGCGCTTCTGCGACGTTTAGCAAGAAGATTCAGTGAAAGATTGCGCGTTATGGTAAGAATAAAGGCTATTGCATTACTTTTTTCTTTGTAAGTATGAGCCTCTGCAGCAATCTTCAAAAAGGTTTCCTGCATAATGTCCTCGGCGCTCTCCCTATCCCGCAGAATAGAAAGAGAGAGTAGGAAAATCCGTTTGCCTAACTTGTGGTAGATAACGGCAAGAGCGTCCATATCTCCACTTGCGATCTTTTGTAACGCGGTGTCACATTGCTCGTTTAAAAAATGATTTGTCATAATACCACCTTTCCTTGTCAGCTTTACTTACTATAACAAATCAGAGGGTTGAAAACAGACAAAAAAACAAAAAATTATTGAAATTTTTTCGCGTAAGCGCAGCGGCGGCAGAGGTCCTCAGTGGCGAGTCTTTTTTCAAAGCCCTTGACCATTGCCACGGCGCGTTCGGAGTCGAGAATTTCCTCAATCTCGCTCTCGAAGATATTTCCGAGTGAGATCACACCGTCGCTGTCCATACAGCAGGGAACAACGCTTCCGTCAGAGAGTATGCCGAAATGGTCGCGCAGTCCATAGCAGAAGACCTCGTCCCCTTGAATTTCAGCCTTCTTGTCGGGCCATTCAAAGCGGTCACCCCATTCAAGGTGGAGCTTTTTGCGTATGCGTATGCCCTTTGTGTTATCTGCCCATTCGCCTTCAAGACGTGAGCGCAGAAGCTCAAATGTCCTGTCGTTTCTGCCCCCGTCGTATCCCTTATTCCAAAGTCTCAGTACAACTATGACCCCCGCCCGTGACGCCTTGTCGGCAAAGGCTGTTACCTCGTCCATATACCTGAGATATTCCTCCTCACTCCCATCCTCAAAGCTGTGGAGGGAAATACTGACCTTGTGTACCCCCGAGGAGATAAGCTCGTCTCCACGCTTTTTGAGAAGAGTGCCGTTTGTGGTTATGATCGACCGAAATCCCCGCTTCGCCGCCATTTGCAGAAATAGCGGCAGCTCGGGGTGAGTCAGCGGCTCGCCCATAAGGTGATAGTATATGTAGCTTGTTTTACCCGTCAGCTTGTCGAGGACAAGGGAAAATTCCTCGGCGCTCATTCTCCTCGGCGTTCGCGAATGTCCGTGGCAGAATGAGCAGCTCATATTGCAGATATTTGTTATTTCAACGTAGACCTTTGAATACATAGCCTCGCTCCCAAAATGATTTAAGTACAGTATATCACATCAAAATAAAAAAATCAAGACAGCAATGTCTCAGATCAAGTCGGCACTTGTCAAAAAAGGACGAAGAGTCCGGTGCTCTCCGCCCTTTTTTTGGGGGGTTCTTTTTATTCCGAAAAATTTCGGTCTATATATGCTTTCATTTCCTCTATGTTTTGCACGTCGTTAAATACTGCCGATGAGCCAATGATCTTAAGATGTGCGCAATTTTTGCTCTTTTGAGACTTATTCTGCGTAAAAACAAAATCACTGCGCTTCAGGTCATCAAAGTAAAACTGTCTGCGATTTGCCATATTTGTAATGGTCAAGGTCGTACCCTCAAAGGCAAGTGTCCATTTGACTTTGGAAATTACAAAAAGCATAATTATCCAAAAGATCAGGATGATCGCCTCAAAGTAAATAAAAGTCATAACAGAAACGGTAAGCCCCCAAAGAGCCATCACCGCAAGTATTATCCAGGTAAAAATGAGTGTTTTTACATTTCTTGCGGGTGAGGAAACTGTCTGAAATTGATTTTCCAAAATAATAACTCCTTTCTGTGTTAAAAGATTACGGTTGAAATTATAATATCATAGCTTCTTTTTAAATTCAATACAAAGAAACAAAAATTTTTGATAAAATACGTCAGAGGGTATCATTAAGTCTCGGATCGCTTTTTGATCTGCTTACTTTATTTTTGGCTCAAAGTGATATATTATAGGCTCGCCATCTTCTTTTCCGCAAACAGCAAACAGCTCACCGTTCATAACACTGAGATTTTCGGGCTCTTGAACGCCAATGTTGAAATCAAGATCTCCCTTATAGTTTCCGCTGTGGTCATATATCGAGATCGTGTTCTGAAAATCCTCCAGAGCGGCGTGTTTTCCGTCCCAGAAAATGAAATATATGAGATCTTTGTCGGCATAAAGCCCTTGCTTGGTGTATCTTTTCGCAGATTGATCCATAGAATATTTTCTGCCGTCGATAAGAGACAGCTCGTTGTCAAGGAAGCAAAAGGCGAATTCGCCCGATATTCCCGCAGCATAGACGTCGAGCTCAGGAATATACTCGAGGGCAAAAATGGGCAGGGGCGCTTCCTCATAGCCCACGACCTCAAGGCTTTCAGGATCGATGAGGGTTATCCTTGTGGGATGAGGTTTGTTGTTTACAACCATAAGAAGATTTTTCGTGGGGTGGTAGGTCATATCGTTTCCGTGGTCGAGACTGAGAATGTCGCTGTATTTTACCAGCTTTTTCTCCCTGATATCGATCTTTGCGATGCGGGAGTATTCCTTTTCTCGGTTGGAAAACTCGTAATGCATCAGTACCTGATAATAATATCTCTTACCGTCAGAGCAGCCGCCTTGAAAGCCGTTAAGATCACTTGATGGATAGGAAAGGCGCAAGATTTCGGTGTGATCGGCGACGAGAGATGAACTCGTGCTTATCAAATTGAAAATTTTGTCACTGTTTTTCATATTTGTCCTCGTTATAATAATTCGATCTCTATACCCACGACACCGTGCTCCTTCTGTTGCTCGGATGTATACTATTCAAAAAATCGACCATTAGTTAAAAATTATTTTTATATCTCCCATGTCGGTCAGCTTTATTGCGAGCATTCCGTCAACCACTCCAACATAGTGCAGTTATAAGTTGATTCTAAAAGATGCAAGTTTAAGATCGATAGGGCCGCGCATAATGCCAGCTGGCGAGTATTTGCAAGACCAATAATTCAAAAGGAACAAACCGTCAGATGTTATCGTTATAGAAGGATTGGTAAAAGCACGCGAGGGATCGGTTTCGATATTGAAATAGTCACTAAAGGTGCGCAAACCGTCTCTCGATATAGCAAGTGTTAAGGGCGTGCGCTTGCCGTAATGGTCCCGGTTCATATCGTATTCCGAATTGTTCCAAACAACAAGCTGTGCATCTGTTCCGGGGATAGTAGCAATACACGGGCAGGACTCCGGCGCGTGCAATCCTGTAGCCTGTGGCTTCGACCACGTTCTACCATCGTCAGTACTAAAGCTGTGAAAAACGCTTCCCAGCTGAGTTCTCATTACCATGTGTAAAGAACCGTCCGCGTGCTGCGCGATGCAAGGCTCCATCAGTCCGCGCAGAGGAACAGAGATCCTGTTTGATTCCGTCCAAGTGCGTAGATCGTCTTCTGAACGGAGCACCGATACAAAGTGATGGTCGTTGGGACCGCCCCATGCCTCTGTGCGCACGATAGGCAACAGTGTTATGCCTGATGCAATGCGCTTGGCGGCGTGATTCATCGCTCCGTGCTTCGCATTTTCCCAAATGAGCGTCTCCTCGCTCCAAGTTTCGCCCTCGTCATAAGAATCTATACGGTAGTAGCTGTTACGCTGCTCCTCGCCCAAAACAAGATGAGTGTAGCGCTTAAAAAACAAGGATATCGATCCGTCGGCACAGCGGTACAGCGTGGGGCTGTATACGTTTACGCAACCGGGGATCATAGCCGCAGCAACTCTAAAATTACTCCACGTAGTGCCGTTGTCATTCGAATTCATAAGTGAAATGGTAGACGGGGCTTGATCTCCTGAACCAAAGCCGCTCTTTTCGTGTCGTTGCCATGCCATAAGAAGCCTACCGTCTTTTAATTCCAATATAGATGCCTCCGAATGACGGGGAAGTTCTTCGGTGGCGGCAACAATAGTATTAATAGATAGATCTTGTATTAAGCTTTTCACTGTTAATCTCCTCTTTATATGTCAAAGTGTTGTCAAGCAAAATCGCAAGATATGCAAAAAGTGGCTTGAAATAAGGCTTACAAGCCACTTAAAGACCTTATTCATAATCATGCTCACTGCCACCCATTCAGAAAAAACTAATTTCTATCCATTCCATAACACTCACCATTATAGATACCAATATAATAGCAAGTATCGTAAGTAGCCATACAAGCAGAGCAATAACCCCACAAGTAATAAAACAAGCCACCACAAGACTTTTCTTTATAGATACAAGAGCCACAAGTAAAAAGAAAAAGCCTTGCAGAATTATCTTCTACAAGACTTATTTCTATATCTGTTCAGCTTGTGTGCTTTTTAGCCCTTGCCGAATGTGTGAGTGAGAACCTTGATATAGTAAGTCTTGTGTCATTTATTATAGCATGACCTTTTTCTGAAGTCAAGAGTATTCCCGAAAAAAGCAAAGAGAGTTCAGCAAACGCCGAACTCTCCGTGCTTATTTGTGATTATAAGATTAACTTGCGCTTACTTCCCAAACAGTAGCAACACCATCAACATAGTGCCAATAGTTACCCTCTTCCTCAGGTTCTGTTTCACTATAGTAGTAGAGCGTTGCTGAAGTGAAATCTGTATTGCCGTTTTCAATATTTTCTAACAATGCAAGCCACTCCTCACTTGTGCCACAATAATACACAGCATCAAGCGCACTACAGTAGTAAAAAGCGTTCTCGCCAATGTTAGTCACGCTTCCCGAAATTACTATGCCTGTGAGATAATCGCAATATTTGAAAACAGAATCTGCAATTATTTTAGTATCTTCATTCACTGTATAGATACCCACCGTACCCGTTTTCACTGCCAGCAAATGATTGCCCGTGCTATATAATGCCCCGTTTTCCCAATTAGATTCGTTGTTATAGTATGCCGTGTTGTTAAACGCAAGTTCGCCAATATGCACTACATTGTTAGATATTACTATATCTTCGAGACTTGTGCAATTAAGAAAAGCACTATTGCCAATACGCTCAACTTCTTCACCAATAGCAATATTTGTAAGTTTAGAGCAATTAGCAAATGCAGAGTCCCCGATGCTCGTTACTTGACTATTTTCATCCAAAACAACTTCTTCGAGATTTTCACAGTCTTCAAAAGCATGAGCACTGATACTTTCCAATGTGCTAGGAATTGTGATGCTTGCAAGTTTTTTGCAATCTTCAAAAACAGAGTCACCGATAGTTGTTAATTTACTGTTTTCATCAAATACAACTTGCTCAAGTGCCCAACAACTCTCGAACGCTTCTAGACCGATACTTTCCACTGAAGCTGGAATTGTGATGCTTTCAAGTTTTATACATCCCTCGAATGCTCTAATACCAATTGTAGTAATAGCCCCCTCAATTGTAACCGTCTTGAGATTTTGACAAGCATTAAACAAACCATAGCAGATGTCAGTGATATTTTGTGGAAGTACAATACTTGTTAACCCCAAACAACTTTCAAATGCATTTTCTCCAATACTTTCTATACTATCTGGAAGTGTAATATTACCCAAGCTTGTGCAACCACTAAAAGCACTTCCACCAATACTTTTAAGATTGTTAGAAAGTTCAACACATCTAAGACTACTGCATCCACTAAAAGCATCGTTTCCAATGAGTGTCACACTGCTCGGAATCGTGATATTCGTAAGACTACTGCAATTTTCAAAGAGACCTCCTGTTATAAATTCCATATCCTCTGAAAGTGTAACACCATCCAAAGCACTGCATCCTGAAAAAGCATAAGCGTTGATTGCATCAACATTCTTTATGTCTATGTATTTAAGACTGCTACAATTAGCAAAAGCATAGTTGTCTATAAGTACAACACCTTCCATCGTTGAAACTCTAGAGAGATTCGAGCAGTCAGCGAAAGCATATTCACCAATGTACATGATGCTTCCAGAAATGATTACAGTCTCAACATCAGTATTCTCAAACGCTCTCTCTGCAATTTCAAGTACTTGCAAATCTCCGTATTGAGAAGCAATAACTACTTTAGCATCTGAACCCGTATAGCCTGTAACCACTGCATGCGAGCCATCTTCAGAAACTCCATAAATAACACTGTCTGATGGCCCCATGTCAGATTCGCATGTGCAAAAACCGTAAAAATTATATGTATGCTCTTCAAAGCCAAGTTTTTCGTCACAGTTATAGCAATCGAACCAATGATGAGTTCCATCGCTATAATATCCTTCAGAAAAATTATGCTTACCCAAGCACCACCTTATCTCACTACAACTCGCACAAAACTGATAGTACATTCTCTCCGTACAAGACAGACTTGCATCATTACTATAATCAATCAATTCGCTATAACTGTGTACATGCTCTTCTTTCTCAGGCATATCAACGATGAACTCTGTGCCGTCAGTCATCGTAATAATCAACTTACCCTCTTCGTTGAATACGATAGATGCAATCGTTGCGCCGTCGTCACCATTCGTTCCGTTTATTCCGTTAGAACCATTCGCTCCATCTTGACCGTCAGCGCCCGTCGCTTTTACTCCGAGAGAAGTCCAATGTTCTCCATCGTCATAAGAAACTTCCCACTCGTTGCTTTCAGAATTGATTCTTAACCGAGGGGTCTTTCCGTCAACTCCATTCGTTCCGTTCGTTCCGTTTGTACCGTTAGAACCATTCGCTCCATCTTGACCGTCAGCGCCCGTCGCTTTTACTCCGAGAGAAGTCCAATGTTCTCCATCGTCATAAGAAACTTCCCACTCGTTGCTTTCAGAATTGATTCTTAACCGAG
>SVSX01000021.1 GCA_015064085.1 Oscillospiraceae bacterium
TACGAGCTCAAGTTCGGGAGTAGAATAAAGCTTCTTCATATTCTTGTCCTCCTTTTGTCTTACGCTACGAACTTCTTAGCGATCGTGCGCTGAGTCTCTGTGTAAGGTGTGTAAACAGTCTTACCTGTAACGAGCTCGGTGTTAGCAACTGTGTAGCCGCAAGCACCTGTTGCATCAGTCGTGAAATCGTTAAGAGCCATTGTAGCAACCTCTTCAACACTTCTTACAGTGTAGAAATCGGAGTAAACAACGTAGGTATTTACACCGTCGGTGTACTCAACGTAACCGATAGCCGCGAAATCGCGATCGAGGTTAGCATCCTTAATGTTCGCGATAGAACCAAGGAATGTGTATGCGCCGTCAGACTCAGCATAAGCCTTGTTTGTTCTGACATCAAGGTAGTCTGCGCCAAGAGCGTTAGGATTAGCAGCGGTAAGAGCTTCCTTAGTGAACGCGCCTGCTGCCTCAATGTACTCAGCGGGAGCAATAAGTGTTCCGAATGTTACGTTGCTGTAGCCATACTTAGCTATGAGAGCATCGTAGTAAGTCTTGCTTACAAGGGTCTTGAATCTCATACCTGTTGAGCCCTCTGTAAATCTTACAGATGCGCCGTCAACAGTGTTAACGGGAGCTGCTGCCATCTCGTCGCCGAGAACTACAACGTGACCGTAATCAAAGCCGGAGAGGTATGTGCCACTTTCAGCGTTTTCCTTAGCGATAAGCTCTGCCTTTACAGCGTCAAAGCTTGCCTTGTTAACTGTACTATTCATCCAGATCGTGCCATCCCAGTAAGAGGTGTAGACCTTGAGTCCGTTTCCGCCGCCGCCGCCTGTTGCGATAGCAGTATCAGAGCCTGCAACGTCGTCAAAGCCAACGTTGCCTACGTATTCCCAAGGAGTATGGTTCATTCTGAAGGAGATTGTGTTGTTAAGAGCCTCAAGACCGTAAGCCTTTGCAATCTCTTCCTTGGAAAGCTTGACCTCAAATACGAGTTCGTCATTCTCTGCATCCCACTTACCGTTCGATGCAACCTTCATTGCGGAATTATCGCAAGACCAAGCACTGGACATTCCCGCAAGAGGAGCTGCCGCACCGCCAACAAGGGACTTAACGTGGAATCCGGGTGTAAGCTCTTCAGCCTGTGCAATTCCGTCTTCGTTCGCGTCATTGTTTATGTCTGCGTTCATATAGAACTGAAGCTCAAGCTCCTTAGCCGCTTCAACAATAGAACCGTTGTTGTTGAATGCTATCTGAACCTTATAGAAGTCGTAAACAGCCTTTTCGCCAACTATGACGTCAGCAGGGGTCTTTACGTCACCTTCAGTTGTGTAGCTATATGTAGCGCCTGCTCCGCAGTATCTCGGAACGAAGTTTGTATCCTTGATTCTGAGAGCGAGATAGAAGTAATCAGCATCGTGATCCATATAGATCTTTGCGTAAGCGGGAGCAAGTGTTGCGTTACCGAGAGATACGCCCCACTGAGCTCTTGAACCTTTCACTGTGCCTACGTTACGCATTTTGCTAAATGTGTAATCGAACGCGTACTCGCCTTCGGACATTACACCGTCAATAGCGTTTTCTGCAGTTGTGGGATTGTTTGCGTAGAACTTAAGCTGACCGTACTTAGCAAGATTGAGTGCATCAACCTTATTGTTAGAGCCAGCGTCCATAAACTTGAGTGTTGCTGCAGCGTTGTCAAGGTCGTAACCCGAGTCAAGCTTGAAAACATTCATTCCTATTCCCGTGTTAGCCGCGGACTTTGCTGCCTCAGATACACCGTAGCAAATTCTGGCTGTGTCATAATCGGCAATGCCATGGAGCCAGAAGCCGAAGTGCATAGTTTCAACGTCGCCAGTGAGACCGTAAGAGAGCTTAATGATCTCCTTATTGAAAACTAATTCAACAACGTACTTATCCTGACCGTCGGTGTTATCCCATTCAACGATAGGATATGCATAGTAGTGAGAGCCACCGCCGCCCATACCGTCATTTGCGCCGTTGTCTGCCGCACTACTGATATCGTAGTTGGTCCAGTAATCGCCTACAGTGCCGCTGACGCCGCTACCATTAAAGTTGGGGTTCTTAACATTATAAATAGGTCTGATGCTTGCGGAGTCTGTGAAGGTTGCAACAAGATTGATATTATCGCCGTTGAAGAGATCAGTCTTGTCTGCAACAACTGCCATGTATATGTTCTCCTGGTTGGAGGTAACGTATACGTCGATGTTGGGAAGCTCTTCAAGAGCACCCAGCGCTCCATAAGAAGTACCGACAATTGCGTTTGCTTCGGGTGTGAAGCTCATCTTGGTTGCGTACTCATTTGCTGCTACAGAACCGTCAACAGAGGGAACCTTTGTTGTGGGAGCAACAGATGCGTAAGGAATGCCGTACTGAGCGAGCTCGAACCAAGGGCGTGTTGCCTCGCCGTTACCCATCTTAACTGTGAAGTAGGTGTCATCCCAGTCGTTGGAGTTGGTCTGTGCCTTCCAACCTGTGTAGGATGCGAGATTTGCACTTACGTTATAGCCGTATCCGACACGAACAGCAGCAGTTCCTGCATCCTGCATTGTCTTGTCCTGGTAGGTATTGATCCACCATCCGTAGAGGAGGTAATCTATATCCTTAGCAGGATCGAGTCCGTAGGTTGTGAGCAATGTAGCTTTGCTTATCGCAAACTCAAAATACAGATAGTTTGCATCCGCAGTACCCGCATAGCCTGTAAATGTCGAACTTCCGTTCGTAGCCTTTGTTCCGTCATATCTGAGAGTCATCTGATGCTTTGTTGCATTATTAGCAGCATTGACGCACATAGTTGCCTTGTCGCCCTGCTTAGGCTCAACCATAAATCTCATATCAAGATGAGTATATGTAGAACAATTTGTATTCGCTCCGTCAAACTGTACAGCAACGCCGAAGTAAATAGTGCTACTGTCGGCATTCATGCTTACCTTGATATCCTTAGGTGTAACTTCACCCGCAGCATTACCGCCGTTATAGTTACCTGATCTGGGGGTTATATTTGCGTCGGTATAGGTCTGTGTGAGCTGATACTCGGATGCGTTTATAACACCATCAACCTTAGGCGCGTTTCCGCCGGGATTAAGAGTTGTGAGAGGATAGTCAGCCTCGCTCTCAAGTATACCACCGGGAAGAGTTGCTAGCGCAACGTCCTCATAAGAAATATAGTTCTTTGCGGGGAACTTAGAATCAAGTTTGAAGTAGAGGTAAGAGTCATTCCAAGCATAAGCCGTACCCGCTGTGTCATTAATTCGAGTAAGAGGAGTACTGTCAATCATCTCCTGGGTTATAGCGTAACCATAACCATGACGCTCCGTGTTAGACGAATAGGTACCAAACCATGCGCCAAACTGGAATGCGGTCATATCCTCTTCATATCCGCAAAGGGTGCACAGATATTCCTTGTTAATGGTAAACTCACCGGATATAGAGCTATCTGTACGGGAAGCACCGTATGAACCATAGCCCTTTCCTGTTTTGTCCCAAGTTGCAGCCGCACCGTTAACGTATCTGAGGCCGAACTGGAAAGGTGAGCCAGCGTTATAACACGTAAACTCGGGCTCAATATTCTCGTTTGCAGGTGAGAACAGAAGTCTGAAGTCTGTATTTCCTGCAGTCAATGTGTCGGAAGCACCCTCGTATTCATAGGTAAATCCAACATAAATGTAATTTGCGTCTTCGTTAAAGTACATATTTACATATGTGGGAAGATCTGTTGCGCCTGCACGTCGGTCAACAAGGTATTCATGAAGCGGGAAAGTTGTTGTGTACTCGCCCGTTGAAATTGTACCGTCAACAGTAGGTGCATTTGCTGTCGCAGTAACCTGCGTTATCGGGAAGTCTGTATACTTTTCTGCAAAGGCTTCCCATGTTGTTATATCTGTCTTCGATACCGCACCGGTAAGGAACGTAAACGAGGGCAAGAGCATAACAACACAAAGGATAATTGCTAATGCTTTTTTCATAAAAAAAACTCCTTTTCTTATTTTCCGATAGATACAGATCCCCCAATAGTGATCCTAAAACGCAATTATAGCATAAAGGATTTTTGTGAAAAGGTTTACGACGCCCCACGGGATCCTTCGCGTTCCGTACCTTCCGACTCCCTCGGTGCAATGCCAACCAAGCACCGAAGGTCACGGCACACCTTCGAACTAGTTCGCTCGACTCGCGTTATCGAAAAGCACTGAAACGTGCATAATTTTATTAAATTATCATATTAAAAAATCTGTACGGGTATAAAACCCCATCGTTAAGGTAATTATACCTCATTTCAAAAAAAAATGTGTACAAAATCGTGCACAAATTCAAAACAGCGGCTTTTTCTACACAAAAGACAAAAAAAGCAAAAACTTTTTGGCGATTTTGACTAATCTGTTAAATTTGTTTTTCCGCCCGACCCTTTTTTGCCCCCTTTTAAGTTGCTTGACAACACTTTTTTACGCAAACGATAATATAAATCTACCAAAAGTTAAAAAAATGAGGAGAGAATTTTGTACAAAATCCTCTTCTCGGACTATTCACGAAGTCTTCACAAAGAAAATAAAGAAGAAAAGGGGCTGATCCCTCAGCCCCACAAATGCTATATATAATTATTGTAGTCTTTTGAAGACCTCGCCGAGTATCATTTTCTCGGCATCGTCTATCGTTCTGGCTTCGACGGTGCATCCCGCCGCCTTTTTGTGTCCGCCGCCGCCAAAGCAAGCGCAGACCGCGGAGACGTCAAAATCCGAATTTGATCTCATTGAAACTCTGAAAACGCCCTTGTCCTCAAGCTGCTTTACCGCCACAGCCACCTCAACGCCGATTATCGAGCGCGGAACGTCTATCACCGTCTCAAGGTGCTCGTCGAGAAGAGACATCGAGAATTTCGCCGAATAGGGGAACTTGACAGAAGCTACTCTGCCGCCGCTGAAGGTCTCAAGTCTTCTTGCCGCCTCGCCCTCAGCCTTGATCTGCTTAAGGCTCTTGCACTCGAAA
Organism: Oscillospiraceae bacterium; assembly: GCA_015064085.1. GTDB lineage: Bacteria > Bacillota > Clostridia > Oscillospirales > CAG-272 > HGM12713. Next base: position 4,999 of record SVSX01000021.1, read on the forward strand.
AGCCTATGGTTGATCTGCGCCGTGTCTATTCCGCTTGCCACCAGCTCAGCGCCGCAGGCGTGGGTATTGGGGGTCACGTTGGAATATCTGAAGCAACCCGTATCCGAGCTTATCGCCGCGTAGATACAGCAGTAGATCTCCTCGCTTATGTAGCCGATCCTGCCCTTGTCAAGAAGATATTTCGCAATATCGAGGATTATCTCGCCCGTCGCCGCCGCTTCGGGTCTCACGTAGTTATCGGCGTAGACCTTACCCTCGGAGTGGTGGTCGATCATTATGTCGATATCCTTGTGGAGTCTGTCAAAAAGGCTGCCGAGCTGACTCGGAGACGCCGCGTCGACGCTTATCACCCTTTCGTGTCCGAGAAGCAGAGTATCGTCAAGCAACACACTTCCCTGAGCCTCCTCGGTCAGAAAGGAAAGCCGCTCGGGTATCTCGTCGGTGCAGGCGCATATCGCGGGAATATTCATCTGCCAGAGCAGCGCGCGTAGCGCAAAAGCAGAGCCCACGGCGTCTGCGTCTGGTCTTGCGTGAAAAACTATAAGTGTTCTCTTCTCCTCGCAGAGCTTTTCGCAAAGCTCGTCGAAGCTTAATTTTTTGAAATTCGTGTTCATTCCCCGTCGCTCTCCTCCTCGGGCTCACTTATCTCGATACCCGAAAGTATCTTGGAAATGTGCGCTCCGTAGCTTATGGAGTTGTCCTCCACAAAGGTAAATTCGGGGGTCATTCTGAGATTCATTCGCTTTGCGACCTGACCTCTGATGTATCCCGCGGAGGATTTCAGCCCCTTTGCGATCTCCTTTTTGTCGCCCGTGAATACAGAATAGTACACCTTCGCGTATTTAAGATCGGGGGTGACCTCCACTCCCGTTATGCTTACAAAAGCCTCGCTGACTCTCGGGTCTTTGACCTCTCTGAGGATCGCCGCCAGCTCCTTCTTCATTTCGTCGTTTATTCTTCCCTGTCTGTGTTTTGCCATATCTATCCTTTCGTACTCTCGTCAGTTTATTTTCTTTCCCTTTATTATACCACGCCTCATCCGAAAAATCAACAGTATTTTACACTATGCAGATCAAATTGAGATCCCAGGCGGGGATATAGCGATATCTTCGGAGGTAAAAGCGGTATTTCTCGTTCATTTCACGGAGCTTCAGGGGAAGCTCGAACAGGTCCTCGCTTCGGTGGTAAACAGAGACGAGAAGCTTGGGGGAAAGCTCCCTTATCGTCCGCGCAGAGCCCTCAATCGCCTCGCGTTCCGAGCCTTCGACGTCATATTTTATGTAGTCAACGCTCTCGCCCGCAAGCAGATCGTCAAGAGCGGCGGCGCTGACCTCGACGGTCTTTTTACCCGCGGAAACATTGGAATTCCGATTGCCTCCGCCGTCAAAAAGAAGGGTTTCCGCTCTGCTCCACGCCGCAAGATTTTCGGCTCGGACCGAAAAGCGGCTCTCGCCCTCGGCATAAAGCGAAAGCTTCTTGAAATTCCTGCGGTCGGGCTCAAGCGCCAAGACTCGCTCAAGTTGTGGCGCGTATTCCGAAAGCTCCCTGACGGTATCCCCGTTGTAAGCCCCAAGATCGGCATAGCTCCTTATATTCTCTGAAGACAAGAGAGCTCCGTAGACCTCCTCCTTTGAGCTCAGTGTCTCCTCGAGAAAGTCTATTCTACCCGTCAACTTATAATTCACAACGTTTTCAAATATATTTTTCGACTCATTATCCTCGAGCATTTCGTAGACATTATTGAATTTTTCCGCATTTTTATTGTAAAATTCCATACTGAAAAGCGTATTGCCAAATACCGGCACGTCGGGTGCGTAAAGCTCACACTCCGACGCGATACGAAGGATATTTTCAATAACGTCATCGAGTGAGGAGGCAAAGGAGAGCAGCACTATCATATTCTCCGCTCCGTACCGCTCCTTTGCCTCGGAATATGAAAGCACACGCTTTCCGTGGAAAAGATGTCCGCGGACAAAGCCGTCGCTGGCGAAAAAGTCCGCCACCTCTATCCCCTTCGCCTCACAAACCGCAAGGATCTTGTCCGCTCCGTTGCCCATTCCGTACATCACTATCTTTTTTTCGCTCTCGCAGAGGTACTGCCAGAGATCTTTTTCTGTCTTTATCTTCAAATTCATTCTCTTACCTTGACTTTTATTTATGGGTGTGTTAAAATATTATTGTATCTTTAAGTATATTTTACCACAAATAAAAGGAGATTTCAATATGGATTGCATTTTCTGCAAAATTATCAAGGGTGATATTCCCTCAAAGGTTGCTTACGAGGATGAATATTGCTACGCGTTTCACGACATAAACCCTCAGACTCCCACGCATATTCTGGTAGTTCCCAAGGAGCACATTCCCTCTTGTGACGGCATATCTGCCGAAAACAGCATCTACGTGGCAAAGATCTTTGAAGCGATCCCCAAGATCGCCGCGGCTGAGGGTCTTGCAAATGGCTACAGAGTTATCACCAACTGCGGAGATGACGCTTGTCAGACAGTAAAGCATCTTCACTTCCACCTGATGGGCGGACGCAAGCTTCCCGAAAATATGGGTTGATATGGGTCCGGGATTTATGGGAGGACCTCCTCCAATGAAGGTGGATGAAAATAGAATAAAACCGCCAAAGAGTATATCGGACATTCCGCGTTTTTTGCACGAGGTGGTAGGAGGATTTTTCTACAGACTTTTCTATATTTTCGGAATGGTCTGGAAAACAGGACCTTGGATACTCATATCTCTGATCCTATTTTCCCTCGTTGAAGGAATTTTGCCGATAGTCGGTGCACTGCTCTCAAAGGATATCCTCAACGAGCTTCAGGGTGTGATCTCAGCACGTGCCTCGGCTGAAGCGATAGGCAAGGCATACACCGCCGTGTTCTGGGGTTCTATGGCAATGCTCTTGCTGATATTTTATTTCATCTACAGAATACTCAACAACCTTATTTCGAGGCTCAACACCGCCGTTACAAGGATAGCGGGGGAAAAAGTAACAAAATACACCCGTGTTATGATAATGAAAAAAGCAAAGGAGATAGATCTCTCCTCCTTTGACCTGCCCGAGTTTTATGAGAAGCTTGAGAATGCCAACAGAGAGGCGGGAATGCGTCCTATAAACGTCCTTTCCTCCACCTTCTCGACTATAAGCAAACTGATCTCTCTCATAAGCTATATCGTTATCATAGCCACAGCCCCGGGAATGTGGTGGACAGCTATACTGCTGATACTCATTTCCCTTCCCACGGCTATTATAAATTTCACCTTCCGCAAAAAGAATTTCAACTATATGAGACGCCGTTCCTCTGACAGACGGCAGATGAACTATTATTCCTCACTTGCGGTAAACAAGGATATGGTAAAGGAAATACGTATGTTTGACCTTTCCGACGAGTTCGTCAACAGGTTCGACAACGTCTTCGCCAAGTATTACGACGGTATGCGTAAGCTTATCATCAAGGAAAACGTCTGGCATATAGCAACGACTCTTATATCCTCGGTGGTGAACTGTATCTTCTTCGCCATCATAGCCTTCAAGGTGTTCGCGGGTGAGATACTTATCGGTGACTATTCCCTCTACACGAATTCTCTCACGTCGATATCCACCACCGTGGCGTCGCTAATCAGCGTTTCCGCAAGTGTTTATGAGGGTACGCTCTTTATAGACAACCTTATATCCTTTATGAAGGACAAGCCGACCATCGTTCCCTCGGTATCCCCCGCAAGAGAGGTGACTCACGGCAAGGCACACACGATAGAGTTCGTGGACGTAAGCTTCGCATACCCAGGCACAGACAAGCCGGTACTCGATCACGTAAGCTTTACACTCTCTCCCAATGACACTATGGTCATCGTCGGACTTAACGGCGCGGGAAAGACAACGCTTCTCAAGCTCCTCACAAGGCTTTATGACCCAACCGAGGGCGTTATCCTCCTTGACGGTCACGACATAAGAGAATACGACGTAAAGGAGCTTTATAAGATCTTCGGCATCATCTTCCAGGACTTTGGAAAATATGCGGTCTCGGTCAGTGAAAATATCGCGTTCGGAGACATTTCAAAGCCTCAGGACACCGAAAAAATAAAAAGCTCCGCGAGAGAAGCAAACGCAGAGGACTATATCGAGCGGCTTCCGAACGGATACGACACCCAGCTTATGAAATATTTTGACGCAAACGGCATTGAGCTGTCTATCGGTCAGTGGCAGAAGCTCTCTATCGCGAGAGCCTTCTACGCCGACTCGGATATTCTCATTCTCGACGAGCCCACAGCCTCCCTCGACCCTATGGCTGAGCAGGAGATATTCAATCAGTTTGACGAGCTGAGAAAGGACAAGACCACCATCTTCGTCTCTCACCGACTCTCAAGCGCCACGATCGCCACAAAGATACTTGTCCTCGAATACGGCAAGCTTATCGAGGAGGGCAATCACGAAACGCTTATGAAGCAGCGTGGAAGATATTACGAGCTCTTCTCCACTCAGGCAAAGCGATACACGACCGACGAGCATTTCGAAAGCGCACCGCCGCATCACCACCACCGCGAAAGAGGCAGTATGCAGGATATTCCCGACGATTTTATGACCGATAATATATAAAATCCTCACAAAAAAAGAGATATTTTATGTTTTTTTTAGGTCGTTGCTACAAAAAGCAAAAAAATTGTTGACAACTTGACAAAATAACAATATAATATTGAATGGTAGACTGTTTTTGTTTACCATTCAATTTTTTATTTAAGGACGGAAATTACCTATGCAGATAAAGGTTGTTAAATTCGGCGGAAGCTCACTCGCTGACGCTCAGCACTTCAGACAGGTGGCAAGTATCATCAAGGCAGACCCTGCCAGAAAATTCGTTGTTCCCTCAGCGCCCGGAAAGCGCTTCGGAAGCGACACTAAGGTTACCGATATGCTCTACACCTGCTATTCAATGGTCAAAAACCGTGAGAATATCGACGAATATTACAAGCTTATCACAGAAAGATATAACGGCATTATCGCAGACCTCGGTCTTAATTTCGATATAAGCGGTGAGCTTGAATACATCAAAAACGCGCTTCAGCACCGCTCGGGTCGTGACTTTGCCGCAAGCCGCGGTGAGTACCTCAACGGTCTCATTCTCGCTAAATACCTCGGATACGATTTTATCGACGCCGAAAACGTAATATTCTTCAAGGAAAACGGAAGCTTTGACGAGGAGCTGACCAACAAGGTTATGAGCGAGGAGCTCAAGAAGCACGAAAGAGCCGTTATCCCCGGATTCTACGGCGTAATGCCCAACGGCACTATCAAGACCTTCTCAAGAGGCGGCTCGGACATCACGGGATCTATCGTCGCGAGAGCGGCAAGCGCTGATCTCTATGAAAACTGGACCGACGTTTCGGGCTTTATGATGGCTGACCCCAGAATTATCAAGAACCCCGCTTCGATCAAGACCATAACCTACCGTGAGCTCCGTGAGCTCTCATATATGGGCGCTACAGTCCTTCACGAGGACGCTATCTTCCCCGTAAGGTACGCTAATATTCCGATAAATATCAAAAACACCAATGCTCCCGAGGACGCGGGTACTATGATCGTATCTGAGACCAACGAGTACGATACCGACAGGATAATAACTGGTATCGCGGGTAAAAAGGGCTTCTCTGTTATCAACATAGAGAAGGATATGATGAACGGCGAGATCGGATTTGGCAGAAAGGTACTTGAGGTCCTTGAGGATAACGAGATCTCCTTCGAGCATCTTCCCTCGGGTATCGACACCATGAGCATCATCGTGTCATCCACCGCTCTCGAGAACAAGAGAGACAAGGTAGTCAACTCGATCACACGTATGGTAAAGGCTGACTCGGTCACAGTTGAGGACAACCTTGCGCTGGTTGCCATCGTCGGAAGAAGTATGGTCAAGGCAAAGGGTACTGCCGCAAGAGTATTCGACTCGATGTCAAACGCGGGAATTAACATCAGAATGATAGACCAGGGCTCAAGTGAGATCTCGATCATCGTCGGTATTGAGGATCACGACTTTGAAAAGGCACTTGACGCTATCTACAACGAGTTCGTTAAGTAATTATTAAGATTCAAAAAAGCTGTCTTGGAAATCCAAGACAGCTTTTTTTAGTTTGATTTTGCGATAAGCTCCCTGAGGGTCGAATCGCCAAAGGATTTTTTCCAATCCGCATAGAAACCTGCAATTGAAGTATCAGTGGTAGAATGGTTCAAGAGATTAGTCATAACCTCGGAACAAACTGTAGCCGCTCCCGCACCCGCAAGTGCCACGTTGAGCACCTGACGTACAGTTTTGAAGCTTGCAGCAATTATCTGAGTCTCGGTTTTTGAAACGTTGAACATCTTCTGAATTTCGGATACGATCTCGATTCCGTCGTCACAGATATTCTCAAGTCGGCTGACATACGGCGCAACGTACGCCGCACCCGCGTTTGAAGCCAACATAGCCTGCGAGGGACTGAGTATAGCCGTCATCGTTATAGAATATCCCTTGGAGCTAAGATACCTTGTAGCCTTGATACCCACGTCTGTTGCGGGTATTTTGACGTATGTATTGTTTCCAAGCAGATATACTATTGCCTTAGCCTCTTCTATAATTCCCTCATAGGTTCTTTCCGTTACCTGAACGTGAAGCTCCTTATCGTCTCCTATAATTTTTCTGATCTCCCTGAGATGGGCGACGATGTCGCCGCCCTCTCTTGAAAGGATCGTGGGATTGGTCGTTACGCCAACTATCGGAAAGTATTCGTTAAAATATCTTATATCCTCAAGATTGGCAGTGTCAAGAAGCAGCTTCATTTATTTCCCTACCAAAATTATCTCTGCTGCTGAAGGTCGAAGTGAATGTCGTATGCCTTCTCTTCGTCTGTGAATCTGCGCTTGGTGTTGATAACCTCACCGCCGTTCCACTTTCTGTCGTTAACATCCTCGGTTGTACCGATGATGGTGATGTTAACCTGTCTGCGACGAGCAATAACGTGGTCCCAGTCAATGAAGTAGATGTGAGCGAAGAGACCAAGGTCGAGCTTGCCGTCCTTGATTGTGAGGGTTTCGCTTCTGCCGAAGAATACAGAACGGAGGTGACCGTCTGTGTTCATGGAGGAGTAGTCACCGGGCTCGTTTACGTATCTGCCGTACTGAGCGTGAACAGGTCCGGGATGACGGTACTGATGCTCCTCAGCGAAGTCAGGGATCATCTTTCTCATGATATCGAGAAGGTCGTGCTGGAGGTACTCAAGGTCGAAGGTATCGATATCGTGAGAGCACTCCTGAACCATAACGGAGCAGGTGGTGTGGTGAGAAACGATAGCAACTGTACCGTTCTTAACGCCGGAATCCTCAACCATCTCGAGAATTTCCTTTCTGATGTCGTGGAAGGTGGGTATCCAACCTCTGGACTGGAGCTCAAGCTCCTTCTGGTAAACTTTCATTTCCATAGTTTGTTCTCCTTTTTATAAAAATTTTATTTTTTATTTTGAGTTGAGTCTCTTACCAACTGCGCCGTTGGGGTGGATGACTGCAAACTTTTCGTTCTTAAAGCCTGTCTCCTCGAGAACAGCCGTCTGGAGGGCGTCAAAGATAGCGCCGAGCACGGTGAAACTTGTTGTTCCCTGACAGTTGTACTTGTCGCACTCGCGTGTGACCTTCATTGCGATAACGATATCGGACTTCTCGGCGAGAGGTGACTGCATATTCTCGGTAACACCGATAACGATAGCTCCCTTTCCGCGGCAGATATCAGCAATGGGAAGAAGCTCGTCGGTCTTTCCGCCTCTGGAGGCAAGAAGGATAACGTCGCCCTTCTGAATAAATCCGAGAGCGCCGTGAACAGCCTCTGCGGGAGAGATAAAGCGAGCGGGACGCTCGATGCAGCACATAAGGTGAGCAAAGTGCTGACAAGCAATTCCCGAGTGTCCGCAGCCCGAGCTTGCTATTCTTTCAGCCTTCGAGAGGACCTCAACAGCCTTCTTGAATTCTTCTTTGTCTATAGCCTCCATCGTTGCGATGAGAGACTCGCTTTCGATCTTGAAAGCGTTCATTGCGGATGTATAGATCTCGTCGTTCATTTGCCGTGTACCTCGTCCCAAGTTTTTCTGAGAGCCCAAAGCATCTCCTCAGCAGCAGCCTCGGGATCGGCAGCCTTGAGAATACCGCTTGTGCAGCCCGTAGCCTGAGCGCCTGCTCTGATAACGTTCGCAACGTCCTCAGGACCTGAAATACCCGCGCCCTGAAGCACCATAATATCGGGATTGATCTTGCGAACAGCCTCGATGGTGTCTCTTACGTAGCCCATATCACTTGCAACGCCCGTACCGATAAGCTCGGTAGGCTCTGCAACGATAAGGTTAGGAGCGAGCTCGGCGACCTGCCTGATCTCCTCAACGGTGTCAGCGCAAACAATAGTAGCAAGTCCTACCTCGTCAGCTCTCGCGATCGTCTCCTTGATAACGTCAAGTGTGAGCTTCTTCTCTGCGTGGTTGAGCATTACGCCCACAGCTCCCGCCTCCTTAACGGACTCTGCAAGAACAGAGCCGAGTCCTCTTCCGGGAACAAGGGGGTCGATATGCTGAGCGTATACGTGAATATACTGTGTGTTCTCAGCAAGGAGTCTGATATCGGCGTACTGGGGAGTAACGATAACGTCGAGATCGTACTTATACGCGATCTGGTCGATCGTCTTTGCGAGCTTGAGCATTCTCTCGCCCCACATAATGCACTTAGGACCTACCTCAAAGTAAGGAGCGCGAATCTTATAATTCTTATACATAGTCTTATCCTCTTTTTCTTAGTTATTTCAGATCTCGAAGACCTCGATGCCCATGATCGAGCAGAGGTTGCGGATTATCTGTCTGTTATCACCGTAGGTGATGATGTAGTGCTGGCAAGCAACGTTGTCAGCGAACTTCTCAACGTCGGATATCTCTATCTCAAGAGCCGAGAGCTGAGGAGCGGGCTGATCCCATCCGCACTCTTCCCACTTGGGAGGAGTCTTGCCGTTTCCGAGAAGGATCTGCATTGTGTACTTGCCGTCCTTATATGTAAGGCGGCTCATCGTTACAACACCCGTCTTTACCTTGGAGATATTGAGGATACCCTCGCTGAGCTCACCGAAGGTTGCGGGAAGCACTGTGTATGTATCGCCGTCCACCATATCAGCGGCAACAAAGTCGGGAACACCCGCAAGCACGCTGTTGTCGAAGAACTCGTAGAACTCGAGGTATCCCGCGAGCTGACCTGTGAGGGAGTTCATCATAAGCTGAGTTACAGCGCCGAGAGAGTCGTTCTCGGGAACTGTGGTGTATCCGTCCTCAGAGAGAAGCATAAAGATGGGGGCGGGGGGGAATCCGCAAAGCTTCTTCATACCGTCAACGTCCTTAAGGGAGATAGCCTTGTAGTGTCTCTCCTCGGCAATTGCCTTGACAGCAAGATAGTATCCCGCAGCCTTCATCATTGCATCCTTGTTAGCGGGCTTTGTGAAGTTCCACTTGAGAATTCTGTTATTAACGATCTCGAGCTTTTCAGCGTCGGTGATCTTATCGTATCTCTGTTGGATCTCAAGCATCTCAAAGGTCTCTATCTCGATACCTGTCTTATTCTTGAGAGACATTCCGTCATAAAGTGTACCGTAAAGGTTCATATCGCGGTATCCCGCCATACCGACCTTAGCTGTGAGCATCTCCTTAGCGGTGATAGCCGCGCGGCAGAACTCAGCGACCTGAGCGCTCTTTGTCTTTCTTCCCATTACGTCGTAAACGTACTTGAACTTGTATCCAAGTCCCTCAAAGGTTGCGCGGAGACCTGTTGTTCCCGCCTGATCGGCAGTTGTTACAAGTCTGTCGCCCTCATACCAGCCGCAAAGTCCCCAAAGGACCATAGGAAGATGTCTGTAATGCTCGGTCACCTTAACCACCGCATGAGTGGGGATCCAACCCGCAACGCAGACAACAAGCGCGTCAAACTTCTCTTCTCCGAGCTTCTTGACAGCAGCGTTTACCTGTGTCTCCTCGTAATCGTCCGCAACAGGGAAAACCGAAACAAGGTCAAGCCCCTCTTCCTTAAGTGCCGCCTCCGCAGCCGAGCACTTGCGAATGATAACGTCAACGGGAGTGTTGACCTCACCAAATCCAACAAAACCTATTTTTGCCATTTTATATTACCTCTCTTTAATTAGTTCAAAAGTTTGTCGAGCTTACAGTATCTTTCATAAGCCTCATCATAAGAAACGCCCGAGGGCTTGAATTCAGCCTTACCCTTGATAATGCTGTCAGCCGCCTCAGAGACAGAGCTGAACGCTCCCGCGCCCACAGCCGCAAGTATCGCGCTTCCGAGACAAGCGGTCTCAGCCTCGCTGACAGTTCTGAGGCACTTACCCGTAACGTCAGCCTTGATCTGAGCCCAGAGCTTACTTGAAGCTCCGCCGCCCGTGATCCTGATCTCCTTGATATCGTCAGAGCCGACGTATTCAAGATTTTGCTTAAGAGTAAAGGCAACAGCCTCCATTATCGCTCTCGCGAAATGCGCCCTTGTGTGAGAAAGATTTATTCCCGAGAAGGTCGCCGTAGCGTCGGGGTTATACTTGGGCATCGTCGAGCCGCAGAAGTAAGGAAGCATTGTAAGACCGTCACAACCCGCGCTTACCTTTTCGGCTATCTTATCGAGCTCGGGGAAGGTATAGTTTTCAGCGAAATTGTTCTTGAACCACTTAAGTGCCATTCCCGCAGTCGAAGACCAGAGGATAAGGCAGTATTTGCCGTCTATTGCGTGAACGTGGCAAGGAATGATACTGTCGGGATTAAAGGGAGGAATGGTGTCGCTCATAACGCAGATAGCCATAATAGTTCCCGTCATCTCGCTGATCTTCGACTTATCGGTAACACCCGCGCCGATAGTTCCCGCGATCTGATCGAGAGATCCCGTTACGACCTTTATTCCCTTATACTCACCGACGACCTCGCAGCTACCCGCGATCCTCGGAAGCTTAGCCGCATCAACGCCGATAAAGTCGAGCATCTCGCCCCACCAAGCGCCCTTGGTGATGTCATAGTATATCGTGGAGGACTGAATGGTAGGCTCGGTCACGTAGTTTCCGCAGAGCTTGTACATTACCCAATCCTCAAGCATAAATATCTTTTCGGTCTTTGCGAATATCTCGGGCTTATTGTTCTTGAACCAAAGGAGCTTTGAAGCAGGCCAGCCTGCTGTGATCTCGGGCTGACCCGTGACCTCGTAGACTCTCTTGCAGCCGAACTCAGCCTTTATTGCCTCAGCCTCGTCCACCGCTCTGTTATCAAGCCACACGACAGCGGGACAGAGGGCATTTCCCTCGGCATCGGCGAGGATAAGTGTCTCACCCTGAGTGTCGACCGAGAGGGCATCTATCTTTCCGCACTCAGCCTCAAGCTCATCGATGACCTTCTTACACATCGTTATGTATTCATCGGCACAGAATTCGATCTGACCGTTCTCCTGATTTGTATCAAGAGTATAGTCCACCGTCTTAAGTCCCAAACGGTTTCCTTCGGCATCAAAGACAGCCGCCTTGAGGGAGGTAGTACCGATATCTATTCCGAGATATCTTCCAATTTTTTCGTTTGTATTCATCAAATCAGAAATACCGCCTTTCTTTTATGTGAAATATTCTCAGCAAAATTACGCTCATAATTATAATACCATATTTCCCCCCAAATGTCAATAAGCTTTAATCAAAAAACCAACAAAAAAGCCACCCCGCAACACTTTTTTTGCGGGGTGGAGATATCTTTTTTCCTATTCGATTACACTTCCGATGTAGAAGAAGGAATCGTTCTTCATTGGCAGAGTGATCTTAGCGTCGCCCGAAAGCTCATACGCGCCGATCCTCTCAAAGGTATGTGTCTCATCTGTGAGAAGGACCTCGATCTTACCGGGCTTAAGACCAATAAGCTCAAGCTCGATCTCTGTATCCTCTCCCATATAGTTGGAGATCATAACGGCGTTCTTATCTGCGCTCTTAGCGGCGCAAGCCTTGACAGCGCGGGTGTCCGACACAGCCTCAACCGCGTCGCCCATCTTATAAAGCTCGTTGAATGCCTTAAAAGCGTAGAAGGGCTTAAGGGGCTTGACAGTCGCCTTTACTTTTCCTATGCTCATATCCTTAACGTCGAAGATTCCGCACCACTCCTTGACAACGTCAGCCTCGAAGTAGGTAGCCACGGTAACATCGGTCTCCTGCTGGAGTGCGCAAAGCACGCCTGCGCAGAATGCCGCGCCCTTATAATTCTTGATTATGGGATAGCTCGGGGGCTGGTTGGACCAGTTCTCCATATAGTTCCACTCGTCAAATACGCTCTCTGTGTCACAGAAGCCATACTTATTGAGGAGCTCTCTTGCAGCCTTTGCCTCTGTAAGCATTGAACCGTCGATATCCGAGAAATATCTGTGCCAGGAGTAGAAATCAAGAGGAACTTTGTGGTCTCTTGTGGAGATATACTTGAGGAAATTGTCCATAAAGGGCTTTATCGCTCTGCAGAAGGCGCATCCGCCTATCTTCAGGTGCGGGAATTTAGACTTGAGGTATGTAGCCGTAACGTCGTAGAATTCATAGAACTCCTCGGGTGTTCCCTGCCACATATTCTTGCTCTCACCGTCAGCCTCGTTCCAGATCTCCCAATAGTCGATCTTATAGTTGAAGCCGTCTGCCCAGCCCTCGGTATAGTGACGGATTATGTGCTCACAGATACGAGCCCACTTAAGGTAATCCTTAGGCGGGAAGATATGCATCTTCACGGGAGCGTGCTCTATCGACTCACCGAGTCTGAAGAGGGGCTCACAGCCAACGTCAAATATCTCCTTGAGATAGAGGTCTGTAAGTCCGAAATTGTAGCTCGCGGGATCGTTCTCGTCGGCATCAAAATCAGGATATACGCAGTGAATATCAACGAACTCGCCAGAGCCGTAGGGATACTCAACGTCGTGAAGTCTCGCGTAGGGGAATCCCGCCTCCTTGAACTGGGGTCTCATATCGTACGTGAACACCTTGGACATAGGTCCTGAGTTCATTCCGTGAAGGGGTCTGATCTTCCCCTTCGATTCTTCAGCAAAATTTACCTTTACCTTTGCCATTTTTTTCTCCTTATAATTTTTCATTTAAGCTTACTTCCGACATACGCGAAGGAATGCTTCTTCATCGGAAGTATGATCTTCATTTCACTTGTGTCAGCTTTGTAGCAAGCTATATGCTCGTCGGTGTGCATCTCGTCGGTGATACGGACCTCGATATCTCCGTCGATAACACCCGAAAGGTCGATCTCAACGCTCACATCCTCGTCGCCGTAATTCGCAATAAGTACCGCATTCTTTTCACCGTTTCTCGCCGCCGCTGCCTTGACACCCTTCTGTCCGTCCAGCCCGACCTCGACAGCCTCTCCGAGCTTATAGAGCTCGTTGAACATCTTGAATGCGTAGAAGCTGGGAAGCTTCTTCAGCGATGCCTTTCTTCCGTGTGCGCCTATTGACATTTCGTCGACGTCAAAAAGTCCGCACCACTCCTTGACAACGTCAGCCTCAAAGTAGTTCGCGACAGCTATATCGGTCTCTGTCTGCAAAGTGCAAAGCACCGCCGCGCAAAGGGCCGCGCCAACAATACTCTTTAGCATAACAAAGGTATTAGGGAAATCGTTCCAATCATAAACGTAGTTCCACTCATTCATTATGCTTTCGGTATCGTGATATCCGAATCGCTCAAGACGCTCTCTCATCATTCCAGCCGACAGGACGATATCGTCCGCATCATTGGCATATCTGTGCCAAGAGCAAAAATCCAACGGAACTCTGTGGTCTCTTGTGGTGATATACTCAAAAAAGCCTTCCTGAAAGCTTCCCCGAGCTCCTGAAAAAGCAGGACCTCCTATTTTCAAGTGAGGAAACTTTGATTTAAGATAGGTCGCGGCAACTGTGTATAACTCGTAAAAATCCTCGTTAGTTCCCTGCCAATTAGCCTTATCCTTCAGGTCGGGCTCATTCCAGATCTCCCAATACTCTATATCGAAGTGATATCCGTTTGCCCAGCCCTCGGTATAGTGGCGGATGATATGCTCACAGATACGAGCCCATTTTTCGTAATCCTTTGGGGGAAAAACGTGTCTCTTTACAGGCGCGTGCTCGATCGACTCACCGAGTCTGTAGAGGGGCTTACAGCCCGACTCAAATATAGCCTCAAGATACTTGTCGGTAATTCCGAAGCTATAGCTCGCGGGGTCATTTTCGTCGGCATCAAACTTTTTAAAGATACAGTGGATATCAACGAACTCACCCGAGCCATAAGGATATTCCACGTCGTGAAGTCTCGCGTAGGGTATCCCCGCCTCACGGAACTCTTCTCTGCCGTCATAGGTAAACACCTTTGTCATCGGGCCTGAATTGACTCCGTGCAGAGGTCTAACCTTTCCCGTCACATTAGAAAAATTAATCTTTACGTTTGCCATTTTACCCTCTATGATTTAAGCGAGCTTACTTCCAACGTATACGAAAGAATTCTTCTTCATTGAAAGTGTGATCTTCATTTCACTTGTATCAGCCTTGTAGCAAGCGATCTGCTCGTCGGTATGGGTCTCGTCCGTAAGTCGGATCTCGATATCCCCATCGATAACGCCCGAAAGGTCGATCTCAACGAGCTCGTCCTCACCGTCGTAATTAGAGATAAGAAGCGCGTTCTTTTCGCCATTCTTTGCTGCCGCTACCTTTACGTATCTCTGGTTATCCGAGGTGATCTCAACAGCCTCTCCGAGCTTATAGAGCTCATTGAACATCTTGAAAGCGTAGAAGGGCTTGAGGGGTCTTACGTGAGCCTTGAACTGACCGAGAGACATTTCCTCAACCTCAAATATTCCGCACCACTCCTTAACTATATCAGCCTCAAAATAAGTTCCCACAACAACGTCGGTCTCTGTCTGAAGCGCACAAAGAACACCCGCGCAGAAGGACGCGCCTATGTGATTCTTAAGGAGATCGAAATATTCATGCTTAGGATATATATCGTGGTTAACGTAGTTCCACTCGTCAAATACGCTTTCAGCGTCGGCGTAGCCGTACTTATTGAGCATTTCTCTTGTCGCTCTTGCCTCGGTGAGAAGCTTGTCGTCGATATCGGTAAAATATCTGTGCCAGGAGAAGAAATCAAGCGGTACTTTGTAATCTCTTGTGGAAATGTACTCCATAAAGCCCTCAATGAAGGGACGTACGCCTCTGCAGAAGCCGCATCCGCCTATCTTGAGGTGGGGGAATTTGGACTTAAGGTAGGTTGCCGTTACGGCATAGAACTCATAGAACTGCTCGGCTGTTCCAAGCCACTGACCGTTTATAGGTTTCTTTTCAGCGGCATCAGCCTCGTTCCAGATCTCCCAATAGTCGATATGGTACTCAAAGCCGTCTGCCCAACCCTCGGTATAGTGACGGATAATGTGCTCACAGATACGAGCCCACTTGAGATAATCCTTCGGGGGGTATATATATCTCTTCACTGGTGCGTGCTCGATCGACTCACCGAGTCTGAAGAGAGGCTCACAGCCAACCTCAAATATGTACTTAAGATATTCGTCTGTAAGACCGAAATTGTAGTTTGCGGGGTCATTTTCATCGGCGTCAAAGTTCGGGAACACACAGTGTACATCAACAAACTCTCCCGAGCCATAAGGATACTCAACGTCGTGAAGTCTTGCGTAGGGGAATCCTGCCTCGATGAACTGAGGTCTCATATCGTATGTAAATACCTTCGCCGCAGGACCTGAGTTCATTCCGTGAAGGGGTCTGATCCTTCCCTTCGTCTCTGAAAAATTAACCTTTACGTTTGCCATTTTGGCCTCCTTAATTAAGTCTGCTTCCGATATATACAAAGGAATCCTTCTTCATCGGAAGAGTTATTTTCATATCGCTACCGTTCGTCTTACAGATAGCTATACGTTCAAAGTTGTGGGTCTCGTCGACAAGTCTTATTTCAAGCTCTCTGTCCGCGAGATTTGTAAGGTCAAAGGTGACAGAGGTGTCCTCTCCGTCGTAATTTGCGGCAAGAAGTGCGCATTTTTCAGGATTTCTTGCGGCAGCCACCTTGATCGCTTTTGAAATACCCGAGGTTATCTCCACCGCCTCGCCGAGCTTATAGAGCTCGTTGAAGCTTCTGAATGCGTGAAATGCCTTGAGAGGCTTCAGGGACGCCTTTCGTCCGTGAGCGCCGATCGACATCTCGTCAACATCGAAGATACCGCACCACTCCTTGACTACGTCAGCCTCAAAATAGTTTGCAATTTTAACGTTAGTCTCAGACTGAAGTGTGCAGAGGAATGCCGCCGCGTGAGCACCGCCCTTGTGTCCCTTGAGGATTCGGTAGCTCTCGGACTGATTTTGCCAATCCGCCATATAGTTCCACTCGTTGAGAATACTCTCGGCATCGGCATAACCGTAGCGCTCAAGTGTATCCTTCATCGACTCAGCCCCGGACAAAAGCTTATCCATATCCACCGCATATCTGTGCCATGAGCAAAAATCCAGTGGGACTTTATGGTCTCTCGTTGTGATATAGGTGAAGAATTCCTCTTGAAAAGCTCCGCGAGGACCTGAGAAAGCAGGTCCGCCTATCTTAAGGTGCGGAAATCTCGACTTAAGGTAGGTCGCCGCAACGTCATAAAACTTATAAAACTCCTCGTTCGGTCCATACCAATTGCTTTTCGAGTCAAGGTCGGGCTCGTTCCAGATCTCAAAATATTCGAGATTCCAATGATATCCGTTTGCCCAGCCCTCGTTGTAATGCATTATGATGTGCTCACAGATCTTCGCCCACTTAAGATAATCCTTGGGGGGGAGAACGTGTCTCTTTATAGGCAGTGATTGTCCCTCGATCGAATTACCCAGCCTGTAAAAGGGCTTACAGCCTGTTTCAAGTATAGCCTCAAGGTACTTATCGGTAAGACCGAAGCTATAGCTTGCGGGATCGTTTTCATCGGCGTCAAATTTTTTGAATATGCAGTGTACGTCAACGAATTCTCCCGAGCCGTAAGGATATTCCACGTCGTGGAGTCTCGCGTAAGGGAATCCCGCCATACGGAAATGCTCACGGGCATCATAGGTAAAGACCTTAGTCATAGGACCTGAGTTCACTCCGTGAAGGGGATTTATCTTGCCGTTGGTGTTTTTAAAATCAATTTTTACCGTATTATCCATCATAGACCTCATCATTTCACCTTGCTTCCGATGTAAACAAAGGCATTATTTTTAAGTTCAAGTGTAAGCTCAAGAGTATCTCCGTTCGACTCGTACTCGCCGACCGCCTCAAATTCGTGCCCGTCATCGGTGACTCTGACCTCAACGCGCTTCCCTCTCATACCGCTCATCGTTACGGTAGTCTCGGTGTCGCCGTTATTGTGATTCGCAATAAGCACTCCGACCCTTCCGTCACCCTTCGCGGCACAGGTCTTTATCGCCGTATCGTCACAAAAGACGTCGATTGCCTCGTTCATTTTGTAGAGCTCGTTAAACGCCTTGAACGCCCAATAGGTGGAAAGTCTCTTGAGCGTCGCTTTTCTTCCGTGAGCGCCTATTGACATCTCGTCAACGTCGAAGAGTCCGCACCATTCCTTGACCACGTCAGCCTCAAAGTATCCACCGATCTTTACGTCGGTATCCTGCTGGAGTCCGCAAAGCACCGCACAGGCGAACGCGCCGCCCTCGATGCTCTTAAGTATCCTGTATATTTCGGGGCGAGGGATATTTCCGTTGTTGTAGTTCCATTCGTTACAGATGCTCTCGGTTTCGTAAAAGCCGTACTCATCGAGCATACATCTGACGTGCTTAGCTTCGTGAATTATCATTTCCGAGCAGAAGGAATACTTATGCCAGGAATAGAAATCAAGGGGAACGTTCTTCTCACTCTTGCGTATATAATTGAGAAATCCGTAATCAAAATAGCCCGTCGCCTGTGATGAGGAATATCCACCTATCTTCAGGTGTGGAAAGCACTCCTTGAGGTGACACGCCACCGTCTCGTAAAACCTATAGAAATCAACAGAAGATCCATTCCAGGTAGATGGGTGGAAGTTGAGAGGCTCGTTCCAGATCTCCCAATACTCTATGTCATAGTTATATCCGTTTGCCCAGCCCTCGGTATAGTGACGGATTATATGCTCACAGATACGAGCCCATTTTTCGTAATCCTTAGGTGGAAAAACGTATTTCTTTATCGGAGCGTGCTCTATCGACTCACCGAGTCTGAAAAAAGGCTTTGTACCTGCATCGAAGATCGCCTCGATATACCTGTCGGTAAGTCCGAAGCTATAGCTTGCGGGGTCGTTTTCGTCGGCATCAAACTTTTTAAAGATACAGTGGATATCAACGAACTCGCCCGATCCGTAGGGATATTCCACGTCGTGAAGTCTCGCGTAAGGGATTCCCGCGTCGCGAAAATCCTCTCTCGCGTCATAGGTGAAGACCTTGGTCATAGGACCTGAGTTCACTCCGTGAAGGGGTCTTATCCTACCGTAAGATCCCGCTGAAAAGTCAACGTTCAGCTTTGCCATATCTGCACCTCAAAATTATTTCTTAAACATTTCCTCAATAACCGAAAGGGTGTCCTCAACCAGCATTTTACCGCCCTCGTGTCCAACGTTTCCGCTGGAAACATAAGCCGAGTAATGTCCGCCCTTCTCCGCCTTAGCGGTGGGAACGTATCCGAGCGTTCCGCAGGCGAGCTGGACTAAGAAGGTCTGCTCAGCGTAGCTTCTCGCTCTTATCTCATTAGCAAAGTCGAGGAAAAGCTCAAAGGGGCTGGTAGCGAACGCAACGTCGCCGAATTTAGCGATATGCACCTCGGTGGGCACTATGCTCTCCTTCTGCTGACGGTCGTAACGAATAGCAGTTCCCGCGTGAACGTGCATTCTCGCGTTGTCCTTAAAAGTAAGCGCCGCGGGATTCTTTGCTCTGAGCTCCTTGAATTCCTCAATAGCCTCTCTCGCGATACGGTTGTCCTCCTCGCTTACACGGCGAAGGGGAAGCTGCATCTCGATAACTCTGTGTTCAAGCTCTGCCTCATCGTAGTAATCTGTAATATCATCATATATAGCCTTGATCTCGGTGGCAATTCTTCTTCCGATGGTCCAGCTTCCCTTGATGTCGTACATAGAGGGGTCTGCCTTTCTCGGACGGAGATTTACTCTTTCGAGGTTGGGGTCCTCAACTGGTGTTTCGGGCTCTACCCATCTCACAAGGTCACGGGGGCACTGATCTCCCGCGGGAGAGCAAAGTCCAAGCACCTTAAGGTCCTCGCCAAACTCACGTCTGAGAAGTATCTTCACCTTGCCCCAATAGTCCGAGGAGATAAAGTATCTCTGCTCAAGAACCTGAGAGGGACAAGCAATATTCGCGACTATACCCGTCAGCTTCTTGTTTGTATCGTAAACGTAGATAAGCTCGATTCCGTTGTCATTTCCGCCCTCAAGGGTCGTGAAATCGGGAGTGGTAGCCTCACCCCACATCTTTGCCGTTCCGTCGGAATAGCAAACTCTGCGGCACATACCGACAGCCGCTCTTCCAAACTCGTGCGCGAAGATCGCTTCCTTGCGGTTAGCCCAGGACTCGCATACAGCGTCGTATATCTTGTCGATTATGTACTGAGTGGACTCCTTGGGGGTCATTATTCCCGCCGCTCTGTCAGCCTCGTCGTCGTGCTCCTCCTTCTTTTCCTCGTCGCCAAGGAGCTTTGCGAGAGCGTTGAGTCCGGGGTCTGTTCCCTCATAGTCGAAGGAGTTATGAGAGTGTGTTGCCGCCATAATGACCTTATTGGGATCTATATCCTTATTGTTTTCGGACAGTCTCTTTCTTACAGCCTCAATAACGCAGATATCAATACTTTCAATGTCGACAGAACAGATTATCATCTGATCTCCCGATGACTCAACAGCCATCGCGGTTACCGTGATAGGTGTCTCGACGTACTGAGAAATCCTCTCATAAAACTGTCCTTTAAGTCTGATCTTCTTTTCGGGGGTCATACTGACCTCGGACCAGCCGATAAGAAGAGGTGTTTTTGTGCTCATAAAAAATCCTGCCTTCCGTATAAGTTTAAAATTAAGTATAAGTTTAGAATAGTATTTTATACAACTCAGCAATAGTATACCTTAACTCTCTGTCAAAGTCAATAGATTATTTGAAAATAAAGCTAAAAAAAGCCCAAAAAAACAAGAGAATTTAGCCCTTGACTTTAGCCGTCGTTTATGATATACTTTTCTTTAGTGTAATGGCGCAAAAGCGCTTGAAATTTTTTTGTGAGGTGACCGCAATGAAAAAATATATAGTATGTCCCGACTCCTTCAAGGGCTCTGCTTCGGCTGAAGTAGCCGCGGCGGCGATCAAGAGAGGAATTCTTAAATACGATCCCGACGCTACAGTGCTTGAAGTTCCGATAGCCGACGGCGGCGAGGGTACACTTGACGCTCTTGTTCCCAAGGATTCCGTAGCAAGGATCAAGCTTGAGGTAACAGCGACCGACGGCAAAAAAACACTTGCAGAATACGGATATATCGCCGACAGCGCCATAATCGAAATGGCAACGGCGGCAGGTCTCTGCCTTGTTCCCGAGGGAGAGAGAAATCCCGAGCTTGCAACCACATATGGCGTTGGTGAGCTTGTGCTCGACGCGCTCGGACGCGGCTTCAGAAAGATAATGATAACCGTTGGCGGAAGCGGAACAAACGACGGCGGAAGCGGAATGCTCGAGGCGCTCGGCGCTATGTTCTACGACAAGGACGGAAAGCAGCTCAAAATGATGGGCGGAGCTCTCGCGAAGGTAGCGAAAATAGACCTTTCGGGACTTGACGCAAGACTCAAGGAGACAAAATTCACCTTTGCTTGTGACGTCACAAATCCCCTTATCGGCGAGCGCGGAGCTACATACGTTTACGGCGCTCAGAAGGGCGCTGACGCCGATATGCTCGCAAGACTTGAGGCAGGTATGATAAACTACGCGGACCGACTTCTTGAGGCAACGGGAAAGGACATCAGAAACGTTGCGGGCTGCGGCGCGGGCGGCGGACTTGCAGCACCTATTGTTGCGACCTGCGACTCCGAGATAAAGTCGGGCATCGAATCGGTTCTCGCCACGGTTGGCTTCGAGGCACTTCTTGAGGGAGCTTGTCTCGTTATCACCGGCGAAGGAAAGATAGACCGCCAGAGCGCCTACGGAAAGGCGATCAGCGGCGTTACGGGACTTTCCGCAAAGCACGGCGTACCTGTGCTCGTGCTTGTAGGTCTCAAGGGCGAGGGCGCTGACGAGCTGCTTTCGCTCGGAATCAAGAAGATCTCAGCCATCGGCGCTATCGCTCCGTCGGTAGAGTACTCGATCGCTCATGCCGACATTCTCCTTGAAAAGCTTGCATACGACGAGCTTTGCGCATTGAAAATATAAAATATAAAAAATAACAAAAAAACGGTGCTGTCTCAAATCGCATTTGAGACAGCGCCGTTTTATACTCGATAATCAGCAACCTTTTATCAATAGAAGGTTGCTACCTCTTGCTTGGGGGCGACGGCAAATTCGGTAGTCTCAACGTAGACTACAGGTCCTTTTGCTCTGTAGATCTTGGCGGTCTCGAGCTTGACCTTTCCCTTCACCGATATCCAATCTCCCGTTTTAAGTGGGGAAGCCGACTTGAAAACACAGACCATTCCGC
This sequence comes from Oscillospiraceae bacterium, assembly GCA_015064085.1. Lineage (GTDB taxonomy): Bacteria > Bacillota > Clostridia > Oscillospirales > CAG-272 > HGM12713. The sequence continues at coordinate 26,698 of SVSX01000021.1, forward strand.
CATACTGAATATCGTCGGCACAGCAGGTCATAATATGTCTTCCGATGATAGCCGAATTTGAGGGAAGCTTGTCGTCTCTCGCGATAAGTCCCTTGAAATGGACTGTCTTGCCCTCGTAGCTCTTCATATTTTCCGAAAGATCCCGATACCAAAGGGCGAAATCCTCGTCCTTGATATCTATGACCTCGGCATTTACGTCAAAGGGCAAGGGGTCTTCGATATCGTCATACTCAACGTGTCCGTCGGTATAATCGTAAACGATAGAAGCGCGGCGGGATATGCCCCTGACCACCTTGTGGATCTCCTCCTTATCAACTCCGTCGTAGGCTCTGTTGAGCACGATCATTTCGGCGTCCTTCAGCTTGTCGAAAACCAGCTGACGCATATTGGCGTTGTAATTAAGGAAGGTCCTTGCCTCGGCGAACATCATATTCTGATAGATCGCCCAATCGCGGGGCATATTTCTGTAGAGGGTGTCGAGAGTCCACATACCGTTGTACTCAATTATTACTCTGTCGTATCTGTGCTCACGCTCAAGCTCGGTCAGCTTTGCGAGGGTCAGATCCTTTTCATCGTCTATAGTTCTGACAGTTACATTCTTACCCCAGAACTTCGAGGGATCAAGCTCCTCTATTCCCTCCTCACACATTATGAGCAGAGTCTTTTCACCGCTGTTAAAGCGTTTATCGGCAAGTGACTCCTGAATTATCGTAGTCTTTCCGCCTTCAAGAAATCCCGTAAAGAGATAAACGGGCATATTCATAGCTTACATCCTTTCAGAGACACCTCAGACACCGAAGAGGGTCTCGATTGCTTTTTCGTTGATCTTAGAACCTATAACGCAGAGCTTACCTATAACTCCAGCCGAGCCGTATCTTACGTTGACCTCCTCGGGAACGTAGTCGAAGTGTATCCACTTGTCGTCCTCGCATCTTACGATACCCTTGGCACGGAGAATAAAGCCATACTTCTCTCCGTCAGCAAGGTCTGCAAGGATCTTCTCCATATCCTCGAGGGAATACTTCTTGACGGTTTCTCTTCCCCAGCTTGTGAAGACCTCGTCAGCGTGGTGGTGATGGTGATGGTGGTGATGATGCTCGTGACACTCACACTCCTCGTCGTCATCGTGGTGGTGATGATGATGCTCGTGGCATTCGCACTCCTCGTCGTCATCGTGGTGGTGATGGTGATGCTCGTGGCACTCGCACTCCTCGTCGTCATCGTGATGGTGATGATGATGCTCGTGGCATTCGCACTCCTCGTCGTATTCGTGGTGGTGATGATGATGCTCGTGGCACTCGCACTCCTCGTCGTCATCGTGGTGATGATGATGCTCGTGGCATTCGCACGCCTCGTCGTCATCGTGATGGTGATGGTGGTGATGTCCGCACTCGGGGCATACCTCTTCGTCCTCCATAAGCTTATGGAGCTCCTCCTCAATAGAGCTCTTTCGTTCCATAGCCTCTTTGAGGTCCTCGGCGCTGAGCTGCGCCAGAGGTGTGGTAACCATCACAGCCTTTTCGTTATGCTCCTTAACAAGCGCCAATGCCTCAGTGAGCTTCTGCTCGGTGGTCTTGTCGGTATGGCTGAAGATTATGCAACCCGCGTTCTCTATCTGATCGTTAAAGAACTCACCGAAATTCTTCATATACATCTTGCACTTGTTCACGTCGACCACAACGGTAAAGCTGTTGAGCTCGATACCCTCGGCATCCGAGTCGGCTACCGCGCGGATAACGTCGCTGAGTTTTCCGACTCCCGAGGGCTCAATAAGAATTCTGTCGGGGTGATACTGCTCCACCACCTCGGCAAGGGCTCTGCTGAAATCTCCCACAAGTGAGCAACAGATACAGCCCGAGTTCATTTCGGTTATATTGATACCCGCATCCTGAAGAAATCCTCCGTCAATGCCGATCTCGCCGAATTCGTTCTCGATAAGCACAAGCTTTTCACCCGCATAGGCATCGGAAACCAGCTTATTTATGAGCGTTGTTTTTCCCGCTCCGAGAAATCCCGAAATAATATCTATCTTCGTCATTATTTTTCTCCTCTAATTAGGGGTACCGACCTGCGGTACCCCCAAAAATTCATAAATGATCAAGCCTTGTTGACAGAACCGAAGAGCTCCATCTTCTCCTTGACTGTTGCCTTGATAGCCTCAACACCGGGAGCAAGAATCTTTCTGGGGTCGAAGCCCTTTCCTACAAGGTCCTTACCCTCCTCAATGTACTTGCGGGTTGCTGCCGCAAAGGAAAGCTGACACTCGGTGTTAACGTTGATCTTAGCTACACCAAGAGATATAGCCTTCTTTATCATATCCTCGGGAATACCCGTACCGCCGTGGAGGACGAGAGGCATATCGCCTGTCTTCTGCTGAACAGCGTCGAGAGTCTCAAAGGAGAGGCCCTTCCAATTTGCGGGGTACTTACCGTGAATGTTTCCGATACCTGCCGCAAGCATTGTTACTCCGAGATCGGCAATGCTCTTGCACTCGTCGGGATCAGCGCACTCGCCCGCGCCGATAACGCCGTCCTCTTCTCCGCCGATAGCGCCTACCTCTGCCTCAAGAGAAAGTCCCTTCTCCTCGCAGATCTTTACAAGCTCTGTTGTCTTCTCAATGTTCTCGGCGATCGGATAGTGAGATCCGTCGAACATTACAGAGGAAAATCCTGCCTCTATGCACTTAAGACAAGCCTCATAGCTGCCGTGGTCAAGATGAAGAGCAACAGGAACTGTGATACCAAGCTCCTCTATCATTCCGTTAACCATTCCAACGACCGTCTTATATCCGCACATATACTTTCCTGCGCCCTCGGAAACACCGAGAATTACGGGAGAGTTGCACTCCTGCGCTGTGAGAAGTATTGCCTTAGTCCACTCAAGGTTGTTGATGTTGAACTGTCCTACGGCATATTTTCCGGCCTTTGCTTTTGTAAGCATCTCTTTTGCTGAAACCAACATTTTTTTATCTCCTTATGAAATAATATTTTTCCAAATCTCATTATACATCAAAAAAATCAAAAAATCAAGTGCATTAGTAAATTTTTTATTCTTTTATTTGTTTCGTCTTGAAATTCTTTCACATATAGTGTATAATATAGTCAGTATTATGCTCGGAGGTCTGAATTATGCCTGACGCAACCGAAAAAAATATACGTGAGATCTTAGAAAAGGTCAAGAAAACTATGGTAGAGGACGGGAGTGATCCCGTAATGCAGTTTTCGGGATACATACTTTCCGAGGACCCCACATACATACCAAATTTCGGAGAGGCGAGAAAGCTCATTTCGACCCTTGATCGGGACGAGATACTTGCCGAGCTGATAAGAGAGTATTTCAAGTAATAAGCTAAGGAGGTTGCCGCTGTGAAAAGTAAAGCTGTTTTGCGGGCGGTGAGCCTCCTTATTATTTTTCTTCTTGTTGCTCTTTCCCCATTTTCCGCAAATGCCTCGGCATACTCAGAGGGACTGCCCGATCTCTCCGCTGCAAAGACAGTATATCTCGAAAACCTTGAAACGGGAAAGGTGATCGTCCGCAAGGAAAGCGGTGGCAGCATCGCCCCCGCCTCGACGGTAAAGCTTATGACCGCAATGCTCGCTCTTGAGCACTTCAAGGGAAAAGAGGAAACTGTTATCGAGATAACCGAGCTTATGCTCGGTGGGACTGCGGGAACGAGTATGGAGCTCACCGCGGGCGACCGACTTACGGCACTCGATCTGATATACGCCACTCTCTGCGGCGGCTTTAACGACGCGGCGTACGCCCTCGCCTTTTCGGTTGGAGGAAGCATAAACGGCTTTGTGAAGCTTATGAACGAAAAAGCAAAAGCGCTCGGAGCTGTCGATACCGTTTACGCAAATCCCACGGGATACGATACGGCAGCCGCCGCAACTACCCTTCGGGATACGGTGATTATTGCCAAGGCGGCGTCGGAAACAGAGCGGCTTATGGAAATAAGCTCGGCTCTTTCGTGGAAGATAAGCTTCCTTAACGGACGTGAGCCCTTTACCGTTCACAACCGCAACGGGCTCATTGGTCCTCACTACTTTAACGGTTATGTAAATTACAATGCAAACGGAATGATTTCGGGAAATACCGACCTTGGAGGTTGGAGTGTTGTGACGAAATTTACAACAAAGAATGCAAGTTATCTTTGCATTGTTATGGGTGCTACCGAAGAAAACGGCGTGATAAATTCATATAAGATCGCAAACGAGCTCTCGGACTTTGTGCGTACAAGCCTTGGAATCGTCACTGTAATGGAGAAGGGCGCTCACGTCTGTGATGTTGACATAAAATTTGCGCTGAGCGAGTCAAGCTCCGAAACTCTCACCACGGTATCGGCGTGTCTCGGAGAGGACGCTACCCTCTTTATCCCAAACGGTATAAGCGAGGGAGAGCTGACAAGAAAATACTATCTCTATGCAGAAGTCCTCGAAGCCCCCGTATTTGAGGGAGACAGGATCGGAGGCGTTGATTTTTACTATAACGGCGAGCTTCTGAAAACAGTTCCCCTTGTTATCGGCGAGGACGTAAAAGCAAACGACATTCTTATTTCTTTAAACGAAATTCGCTCGGAAATTTTGAGCAGAACAACCGCGATATCACTTGTTTTATTCATCATTTTAACAGCGGTATGGTTTGTATTTTTTGACAAAAGAAAAAAGAGAAGATCGGCGAAAAGGATCACATACAACGGTGTAAAATGAACCAAAGAGTCATGACCACCGGCTAAGCCGGTGGCTTGCTCAGCCCTATAAGGGCATATTACCGGCGGGGCTGAAAGCCCTCTGAAACATTTGACACTTGCAAACTCGCCCTACTGCCACAAATATGGCTCTAT
>SVSX01000084.1 GCA_015064085.1 Oscillospiraceae bacterium
TGTGAGGTCCGCGCCCCTGAAACCGAAAACATATGCCGCGACAAAGAGAAATACGGCGGGAACAAGAATAAGTCTCGCTGAAAGACCGACTATAATATGGCGCAGATTTTGTCCTACAGTTGAAAAATTGATAGACGCGCCAAGTATTATAAGCGCAAGAGGCGTCGTTACCGACGCAACGTTCCCAATTGACTTCTCGATAACGCCGAAAAATCTTATTCCTGAGAAATTCACCGCAAGACCGAGAACAGAGGCGATAATGAGAGGGTTGGTTACTATTCCTTTAAGTATTTTTTTCACGTCGGGCTTGTTACCCTTGAAGACCTCAAGAGAAACGACCGCCGCAAAGTTGAATATCGGTATTACAAGAGCGATCAACACCGACGCCGCTCCCGTGACGCCCTTTCCGCAGAGTGCCTCGGTAACGGGAATTCCGAATATAACAAAATTGGAGCGGAATATTGCCTGAATGAGTACTCCTCTTTTGGAATTGTCCTTCTCAAATATCGGAACTATAATGAAAAGTAAAACTATCAAAGCGATGACAGCGCCGATAGCATACAGCACAAGCTTTGGATCAAAAACCTCCGAGATCTCGCTGTCGTAGATGTTCTTGAAGATCATAGTAGGCAAAAAAACTCTGAAAATAACGTTGTTGACCTGCTTGACGGTAGTCTCGTTCATAAGCTTTATCTTTTTCATAAAAAATCCGAGCGCCATCATTACCGCGATCGGAAACACCACATTGAAGGAAATCAGAAAATTACTCATAATAAGCTCCTTTTAGTATCATAAAAGAATTATATCACAAAAAGCCTATTATTGCAATATTTTTTCACTTATCAATAGCGGCAACGGTATAGGTGGTTTCCTTTGCGGAGGAAAGATCAACATCACCGAGATATTCAACGGTATCCATTCCAAGATATTTGCATATAGCAGCCATTTCACCAACTGTGCTTATATCAACGTCGATTCCCTCGCGCAGACGTTTTTCATAAGAAAGTATCTCCTTTTCACCGTGAGTATATATCGGAATATTCTCGTCGATTCTCTTGGCGCTTCTCAGCTCCTCAAGAAAGACAGAGAGATTTTTCTTTATCTCCTCTGTATCCCCAAATATTGCGGGATCTATAGCTATAAACGAATGGCACGTTCCAGAGCCCTCTCCTCTGACACGCTTATGATGATTTGACGTAGCCCCCGAGGAGGTGATCGAGCAAAGTATCTCACAGATCATACTGAAGCCGTAGCCCTTGTGGCTGCCGCTCTCCTCGCTTATACCGCCAATAGGAAGGATACCTCCCGTGCCCGTCTTCTTGTCTATGCACATAAGGGCATCCTCGGGAATGTGGCACTCCCTTCCCTCGCTGTCGACCGCCCAACCGCTTGGAAGCTCCTTGTCTGCCTTGTGATAGACCTCAAGCTTTCCTTTGGGAATTACCGTCGTCGCGGCATCAAACCAGAATGGGTAAGGCTCTGCGGGCATCGCAAAGGCGATCGGATTTGAACCGAGCACTGCCTGCCTTGATCCCGTGTGTACCATTATAGACTCGGTATTTGTGGCTGATATTCCGATAAGCCCTTGATCACACGCCATCTTTGTATAATATCCCGCTATTCCGTAATGATTGGAATTGCGGACGGTAACAAACGCCACACCTACCTTTTTTGCCTTTTCTATAGCCTTTTTCATGGCAAAAACAGAAGTAAGCTGCCCCATAGCGGCGTGTCCGTCGATCACCGCCGATACAGGAGTTTCAAATACGATCTCGGGCTTCGCGTCTATTCTTACACAGCCGTTCTCGATCGACTTATGATATCTCACGAGCCTTTGCGTGCCGTGCGACTGAATACCGTAAAGCTCTGCAAGAATCAGCACATCGGTGATCTCTGCCGCCTCTTCCCTTGTAAATCCGAATTTAATAAATGCATCATTGCAAAAACGCTCAAGCGCTTCTACACTATATCTTACGTATCCCATTTTATATCTCCTTTTGTCTGTTTTTTATTTATTATAATTCACTTTTTCATTCAAAGCAATAGTAATGCGTTCGCATTTGTTGATTTATCGTTCGCAATTTTGCTTATACAATTCATATTTGCCTAAAAATACTTGATTTTCGTTCATATATGTGGTACAATAATAAATAGAAAGGCGGGTGACAAGATGCAGGAAAAATATATTTTTGAAACAAAGTGGTCGGACATTCACGTCAGACACAGAGAGGGATATTATACGTCGATAACAGATTACCACAAGCACGATTTTTACGAGATCAACCTCATCCTTTCGGGAAATGTAAAGATACTGCTGAGTGACAGATCTGTCGACGGCAGTGGAAATAAGCTCGTTCTCTCACCTCCAAACACCCTTCATTATATCACCTGCACGCCCGACATACTCTATAGCAGGATCTACCTCCTTTTCACTGAGGAGTTTATTGCGAATTATCTTTCGGAGTGGCGACAGTTATCGTCAGTATTTGGAGATCAAGGAGAGATAATCGACCTTACAACAGAACAAACCTCATTTTTCAAGGAACTGATCCTTGAAATAGAAAAGGAAATCAACCCATTCAGGCAAAAGCTTCTGACCTATTATATGCTATCCCATATATTCGAGCTGCAGCCTTTAAATTCCGCAAGAAGCGATAAGATCCCACACTATATTTTTGAAGCAATATCCTACATCGAATCACACTACGGAGAAAAGCTGCTTGCGGCAGACATTGCCAAAAGTCTGCATATAGGAAGAACGACACTGATGACCGAATTCAAAAAGCACACGGGAAATACGATCGGAGAATGTATTTCCGAATGTCGTCTAAAAAACGCAGAAATGAAACTCCGAAGCGGAAATACGCTCGAAACTACCGCAATTGAGTGCGGATTTTCAGACAGCAGCGGACTCATTCACGCCTTTAAACGCAGATACGGAATGACTCCGAAGCAATATATAAATACTGTATAATAAAAACCGGAGCAAGAGTAAAAGGAAACAAGTCCTTCTGTTCTTGCTCTGGTTTACATTTGTTCAGAAATTCTCCAGCATATATCTTCCTAGGCTAACAGAATATCTGATGAGCTCCTTTCGGAGGATATCGTCCTCCGGCAGGTGCTTTGTGGGCTGTCCCGATTCGTAGACAAAATCTCCCTTGTAATCGATATCCCTGAGAGCACCGATGATCTCTCGCCAGTTGATAGTTCCCATCATTGGCAGTATATGCTCGTCATCTCTGCCGTGGTTATCGTGTATATGCAAACATTTAAGCCACTCGCCGAGCTTTCTTATGCTCTCGCCCTGGTCTACACCCTCGGAAAGCTGTGCGTGTCCCGTATCCCAACAGACACCGACCTTTCCGTATTCACTCGCTCTGCGGCATATCTCGATCAATGTGTCGGGATCTGCAAATTCGTGTCTCATTATATTTTCAAAAGCAAGTCCAAGGGTTTTCGGCTTTACCCTTTCCTGAAGTCTTTTGAAAAATTCCACGTTGAGCCTTATGGTTTCCTCAAGAGGCACTCCGAACAGCTTAGTATAATCTATTCCGTGGATAACTCCCCACTCGATTCCCATTCGGTCGGCAATTACCATAGTTTTTGCAATCTTGTCCTCATATTCCTCAAGATTATCCTTTTCGACCTTTCCAAAATACAGATGGCACTGGCTAACACTCACGCCGCATTCGTCGATCGCTCTCTGCATATCAAAGATCCACCTATCAAGCTCATCACCCGAAAGATTCACAACGCCCTTGATATAGATATCAACCGCATCATAGCCGCACTCAGCGCAGACCCTGACCGCCTCTATCATTCTCTCGGGGGGGTTTGTTGACCCAAGAAGACTGTATATATTCAGTGTTGTTGAAAGCTTCATTGTTATAAACTGCCTTTCTGCGAAAGGCATCGACGGGGTTATGAAACCCTCGTGCGCTTTCGCTTTTTGTTAATAAATTTGTGGTAAAATATAGTTAAGAGCCGGCAAACTAAGCAACCCG
>SVSX01000022.1 GCA_015064085.1 Oscillospiraceae bacterium
GTCCTGAGACCCGTGAGCTCTACGCAAGTAAGATCAAGGGCGCAGGAACTGTTGTTTGGAACGGTCCTATGGGTGTTTCCGAGTGGAAGAACTTCGCAGGCGGAACTATCGCTGTAGCATCGGCAGTTGCTGAGAGCGGCGCTGTTTCGATCATCGGCGGCGGTGACTCTGCTGCGGCTGTTGAAAAGCTCGGCTATGCTGACAAGATGACACACATCTCCACAGGCGGCGGCGCGTCTCTTGAGTTCCTTGAGGGACTTGAGCTTCCCGGAATCGCTTGCCTTCAGGACAAGTAATCTTAAAAAGAAAATATAAATACCGCCAAACGTCTATCATTTGGCGGTATTGAACTGAATATTTTGAAAGGAATTAAAAAAATGAATCCCGCAAAGAGAAGAACAGTGATTGCCGGTAACTGGAAGATGAATTTCACTCCCGACGAGGCAACCGCATTTATCAATGAGATCAAGCCTATGGTTGCAGGTAAGGACAACTGCGACATTATTTTCTGCGCTCCCTACGTAACTATTTCGGCAGCAATGAAGGCTGCTGAGGGCTCTAACATCAAGATCGGAGCAGAGAACGTTCACTTCGAGGAGAAGGGCGCTTACACAGGTGAGGTTTCCGCAAAGATGCTCAAGGCTATCGGCGTTGAGTACGTTATTATCGGTCACAGCGAGAGACGTCAGTATTTCGCTGAGACAGACGAGACTGTAAACCTTCGCACAAAGGCAGCTCTCGCGGCAGGAATGAAGGTTATTCTTTGCCTCGGTGAGGTCAAGGAGCAGAGACTTTCGGGCATTACCAACGAGGTAGTCGGTATGCAGACAAAGCTCGACCTTGCAGGTGTCGATGCGGAGGCACTTAAGAACGTTATTATCGCTTACGAGCCCGTTTGGGCAATCGGAACAGGCCTTACTGCAACTCCCGAGCAGGCAGAGGAGACCTGCGGCGAGATCCGTAAGGTTCTTGCGGCTATGTACGGCGCGGAGGTTGCTGAGACTGTAACTATTCAGTACGGCGGATCTATGAACGACGCCAATGCTGCAGAGCTTCTCGCAAAGCCCAACGTTGACGGCGGACTTATCGGCGGAGCATCCCTCGTCGCTAAGAAGTTCACAGCGATAGTTGACGCTGCTCAGTAAGAAAATATTTTGTGGCTGTCTCAAATTTGCATTTGAGACAGCCACTTTTTTGGGTAATGTTTCCTAAACGCAAATTAAAAAATTGTCATAATCGACAAAAAAACAGAATTGAGCTTTTTTGTATTGATTTTCAGTTTCATTTTGATTATAATAGTCTTAGAAAAGCTTTTATGCTTATAAACTTTTTACAAAAAGGAGAACAAAGATGAAGAAAATAATTGCAGTAATTCTTTGCGCGATGATGCTTCTTTCGGCATTCGCTATGACGGCAAGTGCTGAGGATGACGTTATCACCACATGGGAAGAGCTTTCCGAAAAGCACGGACTTCCTTATTTCACGGTTTACCCCACGGGTAAAACACCTGTTCTTGATGCCGCTATTGGCGAGAACGAATACACCACGGTTATCGATATGATGCCTACCGATAATTCTATCTACATAACCAATGTCGGAGGCGGCGGAACTCTTCCCACCGATAAGTACCCCGAGTTTATCAAGTGCTACATTTCTGTTGACGATAACTATATCTATTTTGCTCTTGATATGCAGATTGATGAAAAGGGTAACTTTGGTAACTCAACAGATAACGCTCAGTCTGATATCCGTATTACTATGGATATGACAGGCAAGACAGAGATCGCCAAGGTTCACGCTACGAAATATAAGAACTGGAACCTTTGGACCAAGGAAACACCCTTGAGCGAGGGTGATGCAGGCTACTACGCAAAGTGGAACGGTGTCAGCGATCTTGGTTGGTATAACGGACAGCAGAATGCAAAGAGCGTATTCGAGGAGATCAACGCAAAGTACTATGGCGACAATACAGATGTAAATAAGAACCATCTTGTTTATGAGGTCAAGATATCCAAGGAATACGCAAAGACCGAGTACGGCGTAACCGAGGATAAGATCGAGTACATTCACTTTGGTCTCTGGTCGTACTACCTTGCAGGCGTTCAGGCAAGAATAGGTTGGGGCTGGGAGGTTTCTCAGGACGTTTCTCTTGCTACAGACCTTATCCTTCCCGTAAACAATGATAGCTACGATCTTGATGACCACCTTATCTGCATAAGACTTCTCGATCAGGATCCCGCAACAACTACAACGACCACCAGCAGCGCAACAACGACTACTACTCCCCCTGTGGCAACAACAACAACCGCTCCCGTAACAACTACAACGACCGCTCCCGCGACAACTACTACCGCGGCAGCTACTACTGCGGCAGCTACCACAGCGGCAACCACTGAGCCCTCAAGCGGCGGATGCGGCAGTGCTATGGCAATTTCCGCGGCAGCGCTTATTCCCGCTCTTGGAATAGCCTTCGTGACAAAAAAGAAGGAAGACTAAAATCGGATAATTATCTGAAATAAACAAGAGGCTGTCTCAAATGCAAATTTGAGACAGCCTCTGTTAGGGGATAGTCAGATTTGAGCAAGAAGCGTCGTTCTTCGGGGCGTGAGGCGTACAAGCGTACGTCGAGCCCCGAAAACGGCGGTAGAAAAAGTCCATAAAATTTGAGAATTTCGAAGAAATTCAACCTATTAGTGTCTCATTTGCGTTTTTTCTGTCGCAAACGGGATTTTTTTATTTATTCTCGGACTTTTTCGGTCTTGCCAAATGTGACAGCCCCTTCTTTTATGAATTTATAACAATATAGGATGTATTTTCAAGGGGCGCTGTGGGTGAGCTTATGCCCGAAACCGTACAAAGCGGGACTTGATAGCGCTTTGATACCGACCAGGCTGTGTCCTCGGGGGAGGGGAAGCAGATTATCATATCTCCGCTCTTCCTTTGAGAGGGCTCACCGTATCTTACCTCGGAAAGTAGCTCTGTGTGTGCCGTCTCACTTTGCTTAAGGCTTACAGAGAGCTCGGTGTCAATAGCGATATTTCCGCTGTCGATCCTTGCCTTTGAGGAGCTGACCGACACTGTCGCTTCGTTGACGGTATCCTCGGAGGAGTCTGCCTGAATCTCATACTTGAACGGGAGTTGGAGCTCGGCTGCGGTATACTCGCCGTCTTTTTCGGTTATCAGCGAATAGCGGCACTGACCATATATACAGAGCTTTCCTTTTTCGCTTTCGATCTTCTCTGTGATTGGCTTGCAGCTTGAGGTGACCACCCTTGATCCTATGGGAATCACAGTGTCGCCGAGAGATACCCTTTCACTCTGGGAGAAATTGCTCTCCGAGAGAGAACTCACAACAGGGATATCAATAGCACGGTATGCGCATTCCGAATTGTTTTCTGTGGAATATACGTCTCTTACGTAGTCAAGCTCTCTTTCTGAGTATGCTGTGAGCTCGGGGATGATCTCGATCTCGGAGGATATCTTCTCGTCTCCGACTGTTACCGAGAGGTTGCCTACGTGACACATCGCCTTTGCTAAGGAGTCGCTCGTGATACCCTCGATCTCGATACGCTCATCGAAGGGAAGAGCTCGGGAGAGCTGTTCAACTCTTCCGCCTTCGTCCGATACCAGGAGCTTAAGCTCTGTTTCTCCCTTGAGAGTCACCTGCTCGTCACCTCTTATAAGCTCACTTACCCTTGGATACGCGTATGCGCTCACCACTCTTGTGGAGGGATAGGGCAGGTCTATCTCAAGTGTCTGCGTGAAGGTATCACAGAGGGCGGAGATAGCGTCTGTTATTTTACAGCGCTCGTTAAGCCGTACGACAGAGTCCTCCGAGACCTCACCCGAGCTTCTTTCCTCTGCCACGAATATTCCGTATCCGTCGACCCTTGAGGTGAGTCTCGACTTTACATTCAGCTTCCTCGGTGCGGTCACTCTTGTGGTTATCGATTCGTCATCTGTGGTTACAAACAGAGTGACGCCCTCACTCATATCGAAATCTCCCGTGATCTCAAGGGGAGCTTCGAAGGCATATTCTGTCGGAAGAGAGGCGGAATAGAGCTCACCGTCCGTTCCTACGTAAAGCAGTGAGTATTCAATATTTCCGTTAAATTCCGCGACAGTGCCTCCAACGTACTTGGCGGCAGGGGAGACGGTCGCTGAGATGCGGAGGATCTTGCGTATCTCACCGAGGTATTCGGGAATATTGAAGTCGTTGGAAAGCTCGGTGCTTACAGTCTTTTGACAAAGTGGCATCTGAAATCTTTTCGGTGACGTTCCGAAAATATAGTCAGTGTTGTTCATAGCGTTTCTCCTTGTGTTTATTTTACGGTATAATTTATGATTGGATATCAAAATTTATTACCTTAATTTTGCGTATAATAGGATTTGACAAAATCAAAAAAATGTGGTATAATGAAATGATAATAATATGGGAAAGTGTGCAAAGGACCGAAGATGGTAAAAATAACTGAGGTAAGCGCTCATTCGAGAGCGAAAAAAGCAGGTATAAAAGAGGGCGATATTCTGCTCTCAATAAACGGAAAAGAGATTAACGACGTTCTTGATTACAGATTTTATCTGACCGAGAAAAAGATAATGATCTCTGTTTTGCGAGAGGGAAAAACGCTTGAATTCAAAATAAAGAAAAAAGAGTATGACGATATAGGACTCGACTTTGAGACTCCGCTTATGGACAAAAAGCATTCCTGTGAGAACAAATGTGTTTTTTGCTTTATCGATCAGCTCCCCAAGGGACTCAGAGCACCTCTATATTTTAAGGACGATGACTCTCGCCTCTCATTTTTGCACGGAAATTATATTACCTTGACTAATCTCAGGGACAAGGATATCGATCGCATTATCGAGATGCATATATCACCTGTCAACGTGTCGGTCCACACCACAAATCCCGAGCTTCGTGTTAAAATGATGCATAACAAGAGAGCTGGGGAGGTCCTTTCCTATCTTGACCGTCTCGCGAATGCGGGAATAACCCTATCGTGTCAGATAGTTCTGTGCAAGGGACTGAACGACGGCGCTGAGCTTGAGCGCACGATGAGTGATCTTGAAAGGCTTTATCCCGCTATGCAGAGCACATCGGTCGTACCTGCGGGGCTCACTAAATTCCGTGACGGACTTTACCGTCTCGAGCCCTTTACGCCTGAGGAATGCAGAGACATTATCGCGCAGGTGAACAGATTTGGTGAGGAATGTCTTGAGAGACACGGCACACGGCTATTTTATCCCGCCGACGAGTTTTATATAAAGGGCGGAGTGGAGCTTCCCGACGATGAGTTTTATGAGGAGTATTCTCAGATCGAGAACGGAGTCGGAATGCTCACTGAGCTTGAAACAGAATTTCTCGCGGAGCTTGAATGTCTTGAGGGGAACGAGATCACTTCGGAGAGAGTGGTATCTGTTGCCACGGGATATGCCGCTTATGACGAAATATGTCGGATATGCCGAAGACTTGAAGCGAAAGAGACGAAGCTGAAGGTAAACGTATATCCAATAAAAAATAATTTCTTTGGTGAGCAGATCACGGTTTCGGGTCTTCTTACCTATACAGATATGAGCGAACAGCTGCGCGGCAAGGAGCTCGGCGAGTGTTTGCTGATCCCTGCCTCAACACTCAGGGCAGAGGGTGATCTCTTCCTTGATGAAAAGAGCCCCGAGGAGCTGAGCGCGGCTCTCGGAGTGCCCGTGAGGGCAGTGGAGAATCGCGGGGACGAGCTCTGCGGCGCTATTCTCGGAACAATTTGAATATTTCTTTTGAAAGGATGTAAATAGATATGGCAAAACCAATTATAGCTATCGTTGGAAGACCGAACGTGGGCAAAAGTACGCTTTTCAATAAGCTTATCGGAGAGCGTCGCTCGATAGTTGAGGACACCCCCGGCGTTACCCGTGACCGAATATACGGCGAGACCGAGTGGAGAAATAGAAAGCTGGTCGTTATCGACACGGGAGGAATTGAGCCCAAGACCGACGATATCATTCTCAAGCAGATGAGATTTCAGGCTGAGCTTGCTATAGAGACGGCAGACGTTATCGTATTTATGTGCGATGTCCGTACAGGGCTTACCGCAGACGATAAGGATATCGCTATTATGCTTCAGAAGAGCGGAAAGCCGATAGTTCCTTGTATCAACAAGTGCGACCGCATCGGCGATCTACCATTCGAATTTTATGAGTTCTATGAGCTTGGCTTCGATCAAGAGCCGATAGCTGTGTCGTCGATACACGGAAGCGGATCGGGAGATCTTCTTGACGCGGTTCTTGATGCTATTCCCGATTGGGAGGACACCGAGGAGGAGGACGACAGCATCAAGGTTGCCGTTATCGGAAAGCCAAACGCGGGTAAATCCTCTATAATCAACAAAATGATTGGATCTGAGAGACTTATCGTTTCAAACATTGCGGGAACGACACGCGACGCGGTGGATACCAAGCTCGAAAACGAATACGGAAAATTCACGTTTATTGATACCGCGGGTATAAGACGCAGCTCGAAGATAAACGATAAAATAGAAAAATACAGTGTGCTCAGAGCTAATATGGCTGTTGAAAGAGCGAACGTCTGCCTTATTATGATAGATGCGGCAACGGGAATCACCGAGCAGGACGAGAAGATCGCGGGAATTGCCCACGAGGCCGGAAAGGCGTGTATCATAGTTGTTAACAAGTGGGACAGCATCGAGAAGGATAATAAGACGGTAAATGAGTACAACGAGAAGATAAGAACTGCCCTTGCGTATATGCCCTACGCGCCCATAGTTTACGTGTCGGCACTTACGGGTCAGAGGATAAACACTCTTTATGAGCATATTACCTACGTTTATAATCAGGCAATGACGAGAATATCCACAGGTATGCTCAACGACGTGCTCGCCGATGCCACAATGAAGGTACAGCCTCCCACAGATAAGGGTAAGAGACTCAAGATATACTATATGACACAGATAAGCGTTGCGCCTCCAACCTTTGTTATATTCTGTAATGACGTGGAGCTTTTCCATTTCTCGTATCAGAGATATATCGAGAACTGTCTGCGTCAGACCTTTGGCTTTAAGGGAACACCCATAAAGCTGATAATAAGAATGAAAGGCGACGAGGGATAATGATACGCGGAATACTTTTTGATTTTAACGGAACGCTTTTCTTTGACAGTGAAAAGCATATAGCTGCATTTAAAGAATTTTTCGGAAGGAGAGGTCTTTGTGATTATACCTCATCTTTTCTCGCTGACGCTACCTTTGGAAGGACAAATTCGGTTATATTCAGGGATCTTTACAGAAGCGACGCTACCGACGAGGATATCGAAAGATACAGCGAAGAGAAGGAGTCACTTTATCACGAGGAGTGCATCAAAGACCCAAAAAGCTTTTGTCTCGCTCCAGGGGCTTATGAGATGCTCGATCATCTCAAGGAGAATAACATCCCATTTAATATGGCAACGGGAACGGGAGAGAAGAACGTCAGCTTTTATTTTGAGCATCTTGATATAGGACGTTGGTTCGACCATAAGCTTATCGTTTCTGATAATGGAACTCTTCCGGGTAAGCCCGCCCCCGATTTCTTTATCGAGGCGGCAAGGCGCATAGGTCTTGAACCCGAGGAATGTATAGTTTTTGAAGACTCTGTAAGCGGAATACTCTCGGCTAATGCCGCAAAGGCGGGCGCTGTCGTGGCTGTGCTGTCTATGAAGGGAAAATCCCCTCTGACGGAGGAGACCCGAGTTGATGCGATCGTGGAAGATTTCAGAGGATATAAGGATATATTGCGAAAATTCGGAATATAAAGGAGAAGATATATGTTTGTTGATAACGTAAGAATATATGTCAAGGCGGGAGACGGTGGAAATGGCGCGGTTTCCTTCAGACGTGAGAAATACGTTTCCCACGGTGGTCCTGACGGCGGCGATGGAGGAAACGGCGGAAGCATTGTCTTCAGGGTCGATACGGGATCAAACACACTGCTCGCTTTTAAGTATAAGCATAAATTTATCGCCGAAAACGGCGGAAACGGAAGAGGAGGAAAGTTCCACGGCGCGACCGCTGAGGATATGGTGATCCTCGTGCCCCCCGGAACGCTTATAAAGGACTCGGAGAGCGGAAAGATCATTCACGATATGAGTGATTGCGAGGGCGCTGATTTCGTTTGCTGCAGAGGTGGCAGAGGCGGCTGGGGTAACAGACATTTCGCGACTCCTACACGCCAAGTGCCGATGTTTGCGAAGAACGGAACTAAGGGCGAGGAGAGAGAGCTTATACTTGAGCTTAAGATGCTTGCCGACGTGGGACTTATCGGTTATCCGAGTGTTGGAAAGTCTTCGATCCTCTCCTGCATAAGCTCGGCTAAGCCTAAGATAGCGGATTATCATTTTACCACTCTTTCCCCTAACCTCGGAGTTGTATCCACAGGCGGTGAGAGCGGCTTTGTGGCGGCTGATATCCCCGGACTTATTGAGGGAGCGGCTGACGGAGCCGGGCTCGGTCACGCATTTCTTCGTCACGTGGACAGATGCAGACTTCTGCTTCACGTTGTGGATATCTCCTGCTTTGAGGGAAGAGATCCTATCGAAGACGTAAAGCTCATAAACACCGAGCTTGAACGGTACAGCCCCGAGCTTGCAAGCCGTCCTCAGATAATCCTTGCCAATAAGTGCGACGCTCTTGACAGAGAGGTAGTGGACGTTGAGGCTTTTGAGAGCTTTGTCGAGGAAAACGGTTGGGAGATGATGTACGTTTCCGCGGCGACGGGAGAAAATCTCGATGAGATGGTAAAGCTTGTGGCTGAACGTCTTGAGGAGCTTCCTCCTCTCAGGATATACGACGGAGAGCTGGTCTATGAGGAGACCGTTACAACGGGCGAAAAGGAGACAGTCATTCGAAGACAGAACGATACCTTCTACGTTGAGGGAGATTGGCTCTATAACCTTATGGGGCAGATCAATTTTGACGACTATGAGTCGCTTAACTATTTCCAGAACGTTCTAAAAAAGAGCGGAGTGTTTGAGGCTCTTGAGGCAAAGGGCTGTAAGGACGGAGATACCGTTTCGATGTACGATTTTGAATTTGATTACGTTAAATAATCGGGAGGTTATATGAATATCTGGCACGATATTGATCCAAAGGATATTTCCGCGGGGGATTTTTCCGCTCTTATAGAGATACCTAAGGGAAGCAAATGTAAATATGAGCTTGATAAATATACAGGACTTCTGAGGCTTGACAGAATACTTTATACCTCGACCCACTATCCCGCAAATTACGGCTTTATTCCAAGGACCTTTGCTGACGACGGAGACCCCCTCGACGTGCTTGTCCTTTGCGACGAGCCTATACTGCCTATGACACTTGTAAGGGTATTTCCCATAGGGGTTATGCGAATGATCGACGGCGGGGCTATGGACGACAAGATAATAGCTATACCTTTTTCCGATCCTACCTACAGAAATATCAGAAATATCGACGAGCTCCCAAGTCATATCTTTGATGAAATAAAGCATTTCTTCTCGGTATATAAGCAGCTTGAAAATAAACAGACGGCTGTTAAGGAGCTTTATAATTCCGAGGAGGCAAAGCAGATTATAGCTGCGGCGATCGAGTCCTATAACTCGACATACGGTGCTAAAGAATGATGGATAAGAATATGAATCCTTATGTGAAGGAATATAAAACGGTCACCAATTACATAGGCTGGGGACTTACAATATTTGTTGGACTTTTTACCGTTCTCGGTGTCTTTCAGGTCATTCTGAAGGATCTGCTGATCCAGGTCTTATCTGCCGAGATAGCCACCTCCGCTGACGGTGTAGTATCCTGCGTGGTCTATCTTGCGTCCTTTATTCTTCCCGGGATATTTATCATTTTGATACTGTCACGCAAGGGGCTTTACAGACCTCTCAGATTTCAGATGAAATTCTTACCAAGGGATCTTCTTCTTGTTCCTGCGGCAATAGGGTGTCTGCTTTCGGCGGCATATCTCAATTCCTTTCTGATAGATCTCATTGCGAGTGAGGATTTTTATCTGCTCTTTGAGGTGGAGAGAGAGTCGCCCTACGAGCCATACGAGATGCTGATAATGTTTGTTTATACCGCGCTCGTTCCCGCAGTCTGTGAGGAATTCCTTTTCAGGGGTGTGATACTTGAAAATATGATCCCCTACGGAAGGTCGGCGGCAATCATAGGCAGCTCGGTACTCTTCGGGCTTATGCACCAGAATCCCGCTCAGATACTCTATACCACAGTCGGCGGTATATTCCTCGGATATACCTACGTCAAATGCCGCTCGGTATGGATACCTATGATAATACACTTTGTGAACAACGCATATTCGGTGATGGGGGATATACTCTACGTCAACGGAGACGAAATGGTGGCGGATACAGTTCTGCTGATCTGTATGCTCATATTTGTTGTCATCGGTCTCGTTTGCTTTATAATTCATCTCGATCTTGACAAAAGAGCCGAGGAGAAAAAGTACAGCGAGGGCAGCTTCGGCAGAATCCTCGAGTCGGGTGAGCTCTACGTCGAAAGGAAGCTGTCATCTAAAAGGCTTTCAAGAGGCTTTTTTGCTCCCGGAATGATAGTTTTTTGTTCGCTTTCTCTTGCGTCAATGCTTTTGCTTCTTATATGAGGATCTGATATGGAACACGAAGTATTTATGAAGCGGGCGCTGGACCTTGCGAAAATGGCGGGGGATATGGGTGAGATACCTGTTGGCGCTCTTGTGGTGAAGGACGGCAAGATAATAGGCGAGGGGCACAATCTGCGAGAGCAGAATCGGATTGCCACGGCACACGCAGAGGTGATAGCTATAGAGGAAGCGTGTAAGAGACTCGGCGGCTGGAGACTTTCAGGCTGTACTCTTTACGTTACCCTTGAGCCTTGTCCGATGTGCGCGGGAGCTATAGTAAATTCGAGGATAGAAAAGCTCGTTTATGCTCTCGATGACCCGAGGGCGGGCTGCTACGGAAGCGTACTGAATTTTAATTCATATCCCTTTAACCACTCCTGCGATGTGGAGAGCGGAGTTTGCGCTGAGGAGTCGGCAGAGCTGTTAAAAGAGTTTTTTAAGAAAAAAAGATAAAATAAGCATCTATGATCACTTGTGTAGGTCATAGATGCTTTCCTTTTCAGGCATAATTCCGATAAGATTTGAATATACTGTGTCGAGGTGATTATCTGTTATGAATAAGCTTAAAAGAATATTTTTGATCTTTCTGTCTTTCTGCCTTCTGGCAACAAGCTTTAACTGTGCCGCTGCGGCGGAAAATCCCGAAAAAGATGATACGGGTGTTGCAGGACCTACCCTTGATTGCCGTTCGGCTCTGCTTATGGAGGCTGAGAGCGGGACTGTGCTTTATGAAAGCAATGCCGATGAAGCGCTGCCTCCCGCGTCTGTGACTAAGGTGATGACGCTGCTTCTGGTGATGGAGGCTATAGACGACGGAAGACTTTCGCTTTCGGATACCGTCACCGCAAGCGCTAACGCCTGTTCTATGGGCGGCACACAGATCTATCTTGAGGAGGGCGAAGCTATGAGCGTTGAGGACCTTCTCAAAAGTGTGGTGATAGCCTCGGCGAACGACGCGGCGGTGGCGCTTGCCGAGCACGTGGCAGGGAGCGAGGAGGCTTTTGTGGCGCTTATGAATAAAAAAGCCAAGAGCCTCGGAATGACCGGAACAAATTTTGAGAATACCAACGGTCTTGACGATACGGCGGTAAATCACGTTACAACAGCCAGAGACATTGCTATAATGTCGCGTGAGCTCATAAAGCACAAAAAGATCACCGAATACAGCTCGATATGGATGGATACCATAAGAAATGGCGAGTTCGGTCTTACCAATACAAACCGACTGATAAGGTTTTACAAGGGGGCGAACGGACTCAAAACAGGCTCTACCGCTAAGGCTAAGTTCTGTATAACCGCTACCGCGACGAGAGAGGGAATGACGCTTATCTGCGTTATTATGGCAGCTCCCACAAGAGATATACGAAATGCTTGTGCGACGGCACTTCTCGATTTCGGCTTCGCTAATTACAGACTTTATAAGAGCGAGGGCGGAGAGGTCGAGCCAATAGGAGTCAAAGGCGGGGAAAAGAGAGTGTGCCGAGCGTCATATCCGTCCTTCTCGGCGGTATTGCCTAAAGGAGAGGCTTCAAGGGTCACTAAGGAGCTCGAGTGCGAGGAGAGTCTTTTCGCCCCCTTGAAGCAGGGCGAGACTATCGGAAGGGTGATCTACCGTGTTGGCGATAAGGTGATCGGTGAGTCGGCGGTGTCTTGTACCGAGGATATTCCCGAAATAGGTTTTTGGGAGCTTTTTCGGAGAATGATAGCTAAATTTTCCCTTTGCGGATAGAAAATAAAAAATTTTCGATTTGGCTATTGTAATTTTGAAAATAATGTTGTATAATATAATTCTAATTTTTTAAGGGTGAGGCGGTATGAAAATGGCATTGACGTTAAATGACAAGTACATTAAGGATTTTGTGGCAAAGGAGGATCTTGCGGCGATACAGAGCGAGATAAGCGCGGCGCACAAGACTCTTGTTGAGCACAGCGGAGAGGGAAGTGATTTCCTTGGTTGGATAGACCTTCCGAAGAATTACGACAAAGAGGAGTACGGTAGAATAAAGCTTGCGGCGGAGAAGATAAAAAAGAGCTGTGACGTGTTTATCGTTATCGGTATCGGCGGCTCGTATCTCGGTTCTCGCGCGGTTATTGAATTTCTGAGGTCTCCTATGTATAATAACCTTAAGAAGGATACCCCTGATATCTATTTTTCGGGCTGCAATATAAGCGCAGGCTCTCTTAACGAGCTGCTTGAGATCTGCGAGGGCAAGGACGTTTGCATAAACGTTATCTCCAAATCGGGAACGACTACCGAGCCTGCAGTTGCGTTCAGAGTATTCCGTGCTCTTCTTGAGAAGAAGTACGGAAAAGACGGAGCGAAGGAGAGGATCTTCGTTACTACCGATAAGGCACGTGGAACACTTAAAAAGTTTTCCGATGAGGCGGGATACGAGACCTTTGTAGTTCCCGATAACGTCGGCGGAAGATTTTCGGTGCTCACGGCGGTCGGTCTTCTTCCTATAGCGGTATCGGGAGTCGATATCGACGCGCTTATGAAGGGCGCGGCAGACGCATCCGATGAATACAAGGCAGATAGCAGCGTTATGACCTCGGCTTGTATGAAATACGTTGCCTACAGAAATCTTATGTACAGACAGGGCAAGGCAAACGAGGTGCTGGTAAGCTATGAAAATTACGCCGCAATGCTCAACGAATGGTGGAAGCAGCTTTACGGCGAGAGCGAGGGTAAGGACGGAAAGGGACTTTTCCCCGCGTCGGTTATCTTCTCTACCGACCTTCATTCTCTCGGACAGTTTATTCAGGACGGCAAGAGAAATCTCTTTGAGACGGTAGTTTCGGTCAAGGCTATCGACTCAAAACTGCCTATCCCCTTTGATGAGGCAAACGTTGACGGTCTTAATTTCCTTGCGGGTGTTGAGCTCGACGAGGTGAATAAGACGGCTATGAAGGGAACGATACTCGCTCATATCGACGGCGGAACGCCCAATATTCTTATCGAGCTTGAGGACAGAAGCGCTTATTCACTCGGATATCTTCTCTACTTCTTTGAGTTTGCCTGCGGAGTATCGGGTTACGTTCTCGGGGTAAATCCCTTTAATCAGCCGGGTGTTGAGGCATACAAAAAGAATATGTTTGCCCTCCTCGGAAAGCCCGGATATGAAGAACAAAAGGCCGAACTTGAAAGAAGATTAAAATAATTTGTAAAAAAGTTAAATTTGCTATTGAAAAATTTACCTCTATGAGTTATAATATAGGTGGACATAGTAAATGTTCAAAAAATTTGTTGGAGGTCCGAGATGTTAAAGTTAATTATCGGTATCAAAGGAACAGGAAAAACAAAGAATCTTATAAATCTTGTTAATGAGGCTGTTGAGAAGTCTCATGGAGATGTTGTATGCATAGAAAAAGGAGTTAAGCTTCGTTTTGACATAAAGTATCGCGCAAGACTCATTGATACTAACGAATATTTTATCAATGATGCTCAGTCGCTTTATGGCTTTGTTGCGGGAATCCTTGCAAGCAACCACGACGTTACAGATCTGTTTATCGATTCTTCGCTTAAGATCTGCAATGAGGATCGCGTAGCGTTCGATAAGTTTGTTGAAGAGATTGCTGATATCTCCGAGAAGATCGGTGTCAGCATCGTTATGACTGCATCTATGCCCACTGAAGAGGCATCTGACGTAGTAAAGAAATATCTCTGATTCGGAGATCATACTTCTGTAAGGGGCAGATTTCTAAGAGATCTGCCCTATTGCTTTTATGAAAGGTAGGTGAGAGGATGATCCTTATAATTGCCGAGAAGCCGAGTCTCGGAAGAAATATTGCGGCGGGAATAGGGAATATGCAAAGGCGTGACGGATATCTCGAGGGATCGGGATATATTATATCCTGGGCGTTTGGTCATCTCTTCTCGCTTGTTGATATTGAGGCGTATTCGGGATACACCTCGGAGAAGCCACGGTGGACGATGGACAATCTCCCGTGCTTTCCCGAGAAATTCAGATATGAGCTTCGCCGCGACTCCACGAAGAAGGTGGACAGCGGTATCGAGAAGCAGTTCAGAATTCTTGAGGCGCTTTGTAACCGAGAGGACGTTGACACGATAGTCAACGCTGGTGACGCCGACAGAGAAGGGGAGATAATAGTCAGACTCTGTATAAACAATGCTCTCCATAGCACTAAAGCAATAAAGCGGCTCTGGCTTCCCGATCAGACTCCCGAGACCGTCGCGGCGGCACTGAAGGATATGAAGGACGACAGCGAGTATGACGATCTCGCGAATGAAGGCTTCGCGAGGACCTATATAGATTGGTTATATGGGGTAAACCTGACTCGGTTTGCCACCCTTAAAACGGGAACGCTCCTCAGAGTGGGCAGAGTCATCGTGCCTATCGTCAAGGCGATATACGACAGGGATATGGCGATAAAGAACTTTGTTCCCGAGAAATATTACGCCCTTTGCAGTGCCGAGGAAACAGACGGATACAAGGTGGAGCTGAATTCAAAAAAGAAATTTTCAGCCGATGAATACAGCAAAGCACTTGCCACCGCCGCGGAATATAATGCTTGTGAAGCATACGTGAGCTCGGTGAAGAGCAAAAAGGATACAATATCTCCGGGTAAGCTCTATTCGCTTTCAAAGCTTCAGAACGTGCTGGGTAAGAAATATAAAATGTCAATGGCGGAAAGCCTTGAGATAATCCAGAAGCTTTACGAGGAGGGGTATCTTACCTACCCCAGAACCAACTCCGAATATCTTGCCACGGCGGAAAAGGACAAGATAAAGAAGATAATCGGGCTTTGCGCAAAGCTTGGGTATCCCGTGGTATTCAAGGATAAAAAGACCATATTCGACGACTCTAAGATAGAGTCTCACTCGGCGATAACGCCGACCTATAAGATCCCCGACAAAAACAGGCTCACCGAGAAGCAGATGCAGGTCTATTCAACCGTTATAAGGCGATTTGTGGCGGTATTCTGCTCGGAGGATTGCCTTGCGAGAAGGGTTGAGATGACCGTCAAGGTGGGAGAGCTTGAGGAGTTCACCCTCAAGGGGCTTACCATTCTTGAAAAGGGCTGGATGAAGTTCGACGACAGCTCACAAAAGGACAAGGTATTGCCGCCTCTTTCAAAGGGGGATAAGGTCAATATAGACTTTAAGCCCGCAGAAAAGGAGACCTCACCGCCAAAGCATTATACTATTGAGACTTTAAATAACTATCTGAAAAATCCCTTCCGTGACGAGAAGGCGGCTATAGACGACAGTGTGGGAGCGGATGACGCGGCTGAGTACAGAGCAATGCTCGAGGGCGTGGAGCTTGGTACAGAGGCGACAAGAACGGGAATTATCGATAACGCGAGAAAGAGCGAATATATCAACCTTAAAAAGGATGTTTACACCATCCTGCCCGGGGGAATATTCCTTATAGAATCGCTTTCGAGAATGAATATCGTTATGGACAAGTTCAAGACCTCGGAGATGGGAAAGACCTTGAAAAGCGTCTACCGGGGAGAGTCGGGAATTGAAGACGCCGTGTCACTTGCCAAGAGGGAGATCGCGCTCTGCTTTGAGAAGCGTGAGCTGCCACCTGAGGAGGACACCGACACGGGATTTTTCGGAGACGAGATAGGAAAATGTCCATTGTGCGGTGCGACGGTGATACGTGGCAGATACGGATACGGATGTACAGCTTATAAGTCGGGTTGTAAGTTCTCTGTCGGAGCGTATATATGCGGCAGAGCCATATCGGTGTCAAACGCAAGGCTGCTGCTGAGCACGGGCGCTACGGTCAAGATCAAGGGTTTTATCTCGAAAAAAGGAAATCCCTTTGATGCTGTATTGAGGCTTGTGGACGGAAAATGTGTTTTTGATTTTCAGGATACTCCGACTTATGGGCAGATGAACGATAGTTCGGGAGGATAAATATGAAAAAAAGATATCTACTTATATTGACTTTTGTAGTTGCCGTCTTTTTACTTGTTTCCTGCGCCGATTCCGAAAATAATACAAATATTAACAATACAGAAAGCACTACGACAGCGGTACAGACCACCTCAGGTACTCCCACAGGCAGTGAAGCTGTCAAGGATGCGTCTATAGTCAGCGGAGGTGTGGCGAAATACATAGTTATCCACTCAAACGACGCGTATAAAAGCGACAGTAGCCTTGTGGCTGCCAACGAAATAGTTGATATGGTGAAAAATACAACGGGAGTGACCCTGAAGCACACCACCGACTATATGCGCGCAGACCAGAAGCCGAGCGACGAGTCCTGCGAGATACTCGTAGGACTTACAAACCGCGCCGAGTCTATCGAGGCGGCGGGAGAGATCGGCTACGATGATTATATTATTACCCGAAAGGGGAATAAGATCGTTGTGATGGCGTTCAGTGAGGTAGGGTACGATACGGCACTTGCTAAGCTCAGAGGAATAATATCCGAGAGCGGCTCTGAGGGAGAGCTGACCTTGAGCGATGATATAGAGTGCTCGGGATCTGTCACAAAGTACGGTGTGCTCGACGGCTTGCCGCTTTATGATGAAAGCTCACCCGCAAATATTGTGGATCTTGCCGATGAGAATTATATGGTATACGTGATGAATACCACCGAAGAAAAATATTTCGATTACCGCGAAAGGCTTGAAGACAGCGGATTTCTGCTCTATGCCGAAAACGAGATAGCCGAAAACAGCTTTGCCACCTATACGGGAGAGGAGTGCGTAATAAACTGTTACTTTTCGGACAACGACGATTCTGTGAGAATAATCGTTGAGCCCGACGATACGGCGCTTCCACCGAAGAGTGAGAGCTACGTGAAGACCTGTGATCCCGCATTCAGGATCGTCGGACTTGAGTTTTACGGCAAGGACGAGAGCGGTGTGTATAATCAGATCGGGCTCTTTATGGTATGGAGACTTTCCGACGGTAGGCTTGTGGTCATCGACGGAGGCGGACACTATTCCGCAATGGGGAAAAAGGTATATGAGACCCTTAAGGATATGTCCCCCGACAAAGAAAATATCACCGTTGCGGCGTGGATATTTACTCACGCTCACGGAGACCACGTTGGCGGATTTATTAAGTTCGCGGGTGGCGGAAATCAAAGCAAGGTCAAGGTTGAAAAATTTATCTTCAATTTCACCAATAGTGAGATCTATGATACCTTTATTGACGGAGAGGACCGAGGCAGACTCGATGACTGCAGAGAGGTGCTTAAGAATAAGTATTCCGAGTCCGATATTATAAAGGCGCATAGCGGTCAGGTATTCTGCTTTGCCGATATGGAGATAGAGATGCTCTATACTCCCGACGATCACTATCCCGAGAGGTTCAAGCGACATAATGTGACATCTCTCGTCTTCAGGGTGACTATCGGGGGCAAGACCTTTATGGTCCTCGGAGACGCCTACACGACAACCTCAGATCTGCTTGTGGCAAGATACGGGGAGGCGCTGAAGAGTGATATCGTTCAGGTATCCCATCACGGATACGCGGGCGGTACTGTTGAGCTTTACGCCGCGATAGATCCCGACATTGCCTTCTGGCCCGGTGGAGATAACGCTTTCCCGACTCTGTCTGAGAAAAAATATAACAAATATTTGATCAATACAGTTGGACTCAAGGCGTTTTACAGAGCGGGGGGCTCAAGGGTATATACCTTTACACTTCCAAATGACTATATGTATGCCGACGAGGAGCTTCTCGCGGCATAGGTAAATAAGAAAGGAGAAAATATGAAAACATTCAGAAACAGAGAGCCGCTGAAGCTTTATCTCAGGATAATTCTTGCGTCGGCAGTAACACTTCTTGTTGGTGCGGTCGGATTTTATTTTACTCTTCCCGCTATCAACCCGCGCTCAGAGGGATTTTGGGGTGCGTTGTTTGTATTGTGCGTTATATGGGGCGCTGCTTATGCATTTTTCAGCGCCGTTAATGCTCCTATGGTAATGAATAAGAAAAAGTCAAAGGGATTCTTTTCGGAAAACGGAATGAAATGGGTTATCGTTGCGGCGGTAATACCGATAGCCGTTATGCTGATCGGAAGCGCTATTTCCTCGACATTCTTTCACGCTGAGGCTTACTCGAATATAATCGAGGTAAAGGAGGCGGTATTTGAGGAGGATATGCCCGAGACCGATACCGTCACAAACATTGCCCTTATGGACTCAGAGTCGGCAACAATTATAGGAAACAGAACTCTCGGTGCTCTTTCAGATGTGGTATCGCAGTTTGAGGCGGGTTACAGCTATTCTCAGATCAATTACGGCGGTGCTCCCGTAAAGGTCACAAACCTTGAGTACGTTGACTTTTTCAAATGGATAAACAACAGAGGCTCGGGAATTCCGGGATATATCAAGGTAGATCCCGTAAACAGCGGAGCGGAATATATAAAATTCCGTGAGCCGATGAAATACGTTGAGAGCGCTTACTTCGGTGACGACCTTATGAGAAAGCTTCGCTTCCTCTACCCCACGAAGATATTCGATGAGGTCACCTTTGAGCTTGACGAAAACGGCGATCCGTACTATATCGTTTCCTGTATGAACCCGAGGATCAGTCTCTTTGGCGCAATGGATGTAAATGAGGTTATAATCTTTGATCCTGTAGACGGTACGTCGGAGATATACGGAGTCAGCGAGACGCCTTCGTGGGTGGATAACGTATTCACGGGTACACTCGCTTCGCAGAAATACGACTGGTACGGAATGCTTAAGAACGGATTCTGGAACAGCGTTATCGGAAATAAGGATTGTAAGGTAACCACCGATGATTTCGGATATATAATCCTCGGAGACGACGTGTGGTACTTTACAGGTGTCACCTCGATAAGCTCTGACGAGAGTAATATCGGATTTATAATCAGTAACGCGAGAACGGGAGAATATAAATTTTATCCCGTAATAGGTGCTGAGGAGTATTCCGCAATGTCGGCTGCCGAGGGAGAGGTACAGGAGAAGGGCTACGTTGCTTCCTTCCCGTCGCTCATAAACGTGTCAGGTGAGGCAACCTATATTATGGTGCTTAAGGACAGCGGCGGTATCGTTAAGCTTTGCGCTCTCGTAAACGTTGAAAATTACAGCATAGTTGCAACAGGTGCTAATCAGACCGAGGCTAAGGAGGAATATCTCAAGCTTCTGAAGAGAAACGGAGTTGTTGAGGAGATACCCGAGACCCCCACGACCGAAGAGACGAAAAAGGTATCTATAACGGTCACCGAGGTCAGGGAAATGACACTTGACGGTACGACGGTTCTCTATATAACCGACGAAAACGGTGTTATGTATAAGCAGAAGATATCGGCTGACGAGAGTATAGTGCTCATACGCGTGGGCGATAAGATAGACGTGGTATATACAGACACCGAAATAGAAAAGATAAAACAGGCAATGTCCTGGAGCTATACGGAGGGATAAAAATGGATAGAAACAAGATACTTTCATACGTTGACCATACTCTGCTTGACAGAGCGGCAACTGAGGCGGATATAAAGGCGATCTGCGATGACGGCGTTCGTTTCGGGACGGCATCGGTATGTATCCCTCCTTCTTACGTGGGCTTTGCATCAAAGTACCTTGCCGGGAAGGTGGCTGTGTGTACCGTGGTGGGATTTCCCAACGGATATTCCACGACCGCCGCAAAGTGCGCTGAGACCGCAGAGGCGGTGGCAAACGGAGCGGACGAGATCGATATGGTCATAAACATCGGTTGGCTCAAGGACGGAAAATACGACGAGCTTCTTTCCGAGATAAATGCCGTGAAGCAGGCGTGCGACGGCAAGCTTCTGAAGGTTATAATCGAGACCTGTGTTCTTAGCGACGAGGAGAAGATAAAAATGTGCGAGATCGTATCGCGCTCGGAAGCCGATTTTATCAAGACCTCCACGGGATTTGCGGGCGGCGGCGCTACCTTTGAGGATATCGAGCTCTTCGCAAAGCACGTCAGCGGAGACACAAAGATAAAGGCAGCGGGCGGTATCAGCTCCTTTGAGGATGCCGAGAAATTTATAGCTCTCGGCGCTCACCGCCTCGGAACGAGCCGACTTGTCAAGATAATGAAGCAGTGACAAGGTCGAAAAAGACAGATAAAAAAATCTTGACAAGCCCTCAAGGTCTGTGATATAATTAAAAAAAAGGGGTAAAAATTATGCCAACAGAAAATTCATATAAGATAAGAACAAAACGCAAAAATCTTTTTCTTCGCGTATCTCGCGGACATTTTGCCACAAGCCATAGCCACATCAATTATTTTATAGACGTAACGACCCAGAAGACAAGGCTTTCCGAGGCTTCTGCCGTTGCGAAAGAGCTCGTTTCATATTATAAGCTGACGACGATAGTTGATACGATACTTTGTCTTGACGGCACACAGGTCATTGGAACGTGTCTCGCGAATGAGCTTACCAAAGCGGATTTCGCGAATATGAATTCCCATAAGACGATATATATCGTCACCCCCGAGCATACCACGGGAAGTCAGCTCTTCTTCCGCGATAACATCGTTCCAATGATAACGGGAAAGAGCGTCCTTATACTTGCGGCGTCGGTCACAACGGGATACACCGTTGCGGCGGCTGTCGAGGCAGTAAAGTATTATAACGGTTACGTTGCGGGTATTTCAGCCCTCTTCGCTACTACCGACGAGTGTGCGGGATATAAGGTCGATTCGATATTCGATCCCAATGACCTTGAGGATTTTGCGTCCTATCCGTCTCACGAGTGTCCGCTTTGCAAGGAAGGCAAGAAGATCGACGCGCTTGTCAACAGCTACGGATATTCTAAACTATAAAAAATAAAAATAGGCTGTCACATTTAACGCGGAACAAATCATAAGTTCTGTTGCTTGATGTGACAGCCGTTTTTTAGTTGTGTGATTTTTTGGTCTTCTTTTTGAAATTTACGTTTAGTATGACTATAGCGATACAAACGCAGATTATTCCCACCGCTCCGAATGCGTCCATCGGTTGACCGAGAACGAACACGCCGAATATGCAGGCGGTAAGAGGCTCGGTAAAGGCGAGGATCGAGGCAACGTCGGGCTTGACTCCCACAAGCCCCATTGTGTAAAGCAGAAAGGGAAGCACGGCGGTGCAGAGGGCAAGTAGGAAGAATATAAGCAGTGAAAGCGGGATATTATCCGAGCCCGCGGTGATCCTCACGATCTCATGGGGCTTGGATATAATGATAGCGACTATTGCAGCGAAAAGAAAATTCAGAGCGGTAAAAACGAGGGGCTCTTTGTTTTCTTTCATAAAGAACGAGGTGAAGATGCCGTAAAGAGAATATGTAAAGCCCGACATCAAGGCGAGGAAGATCCCGAGGGCGTTGATCTCCAGCCCCGAGGCTATTCCCGAAACGAGGGCGCAGCCGACGATGGCGAAGCAGAAGGAGACGATCTTCTTTGCGGTGAGCCGCTCCTTAAAGAATATCAGTGACATTATCATAACGAAGACGGGGGCGGTGTAGAGCAGAATTACCGAGATCGCAGCCGAGGTCCTTATCATAGCGCCGTAATAAAAGAGACACATGGCAAGTACCGAAAAAACGCCCGAGCACGCCGCGATGATATATGATCTCAACGATATCTTATAGAGGGAAAATCCCTTTCCCTTAATTATCAGCAAAATATTAAGTATCAGCGCCGCAAGGCAGATCCTCACAGCCGAGATCTGAGTTGAGGATAGCCCGAGACCCTCACGCAGATAATCAACGAAAAGACAGGAGCTTCCCCAGAAGACTCCCGAAAGTATGACCATAATTACGTGTATTTTATTTTTCATTTTTTTCCTCACAAGGTGCAAAATAAACATTAGATATTGTAGCACCTTTCGTGAGAAATGTCAATAATATTCGAGCCGAATAAGAGATTTTTTGCGGTAGAGAATGAAAATGGCACAGGGGCGATGATTTTTCTTAAATGAAACACCAATTAATGCCTCTTTTGGGTTGAGCTCTTGTAAAAAATAGAGGCTGTCTCAAATGCAAATTTGAGACAGCCTCTGTTAGGGGATAGTCAGATTTGAGCAAGAAGCGTCGTTCTTCGGGGCGTGAGGCGTACAAGCGTACGTCGAGCCCCGAAAACGGCGGTAGAAAAAGTCCATAAAGATGGAGAATTTCGAAGAAATTCAACCTATTAGTGTCTCATTTGCGTTTTTTCTGTCGCAAACGGGATCTCTTTATTTATTTTCGGACTTTTTCGGTCTTGCCAAATGTGACAGCCCCTATTCCCGTCAATATACGACTCTTTCCCAAAACGGTCGTTAAAAACAGGTTCGAGAAATTTATCTATAACAATCAGCTAATGAGAAAGATAACAACTCCGACTCCTATAACGATATAGTCGCTTATCTTCCATTTGAAGCCCCTGCGGTATACGATATATCCGATTATCATAAGTGTGGAAAAAAATACTGATAAAATACCGCCTGAATTACCATAGGAAAATGCACTGTATGCGTATGCGGGGATCAGTATTTTGTATCCAAACCAGGAATCTGATATCTCGCCCGCCTTTTCAGCGCCTTTCTTTACGAAGCTGATAAGGTAACCGATTGTTGCGCTGATCCCAAGAAATGCCCAAATGCCAAACATATAAGCGGTTTCCCTGTATTCTGTAGCATTTTGAAAGGTATAGTCATAATAATAGTCATAATAATCGTAGCCAATGTATCGGTTTGTCTCGATAAGATCTTCAAAAATAACCGTCAGATTATTTATTGGATCGTACATTCTGTTCCAATTTTCAATTGTATATGAAAGATCGCTATATTCGATGTCGTAAAGAGTGTGGATGCTGATTTGATGTATGATTGAAGTAGATATGATAGAAAAAACAGATATCCAAAGTACGCAGAAAATTACTCCGTCTGCTACCGTATTCGCCTGTCCGAAAATGAACATAAAGAGCGAATATATCACAAGACCAACAAGAAGAGACAGCAAGTAATAGGGGAGCATATATTCGAGAGAGAAATAATCGGTATGTGTCTTAAGATATATCCATGCTGAGAAAAATGAGAGAGAATATATAACGATAACCTGAATAAATCCGCTCAGATAGTGTGCAAGTGCCATTTTCCAACGCGTTATGGGGAGGGAATAGAGGGTATCAAGGTTTCTTCGATCTTTGAACGGCGCGCTTTCGAGAATGGGAATAATTGAGCAGAAAACCATCAGAATAAGAGCGTATACAGTAAGACCTGCTTTGTGTCTTGATACCAAATCAGACGATATTTCCGTTGGCACTGCCGTCATAGTTATGGCAAGAGAGAGTATAGCAAGGATAAAAGTGCGCAACGCGCTGCTTTTTAATCTGTAAACAAAATATTTGTTGAATGATTTCATTCAGTCTCACCTCCGCTCACGTTATAAACCTTTTGTTCTACCTCATGAATGAACATCTCCTCGAAATCCATAGGCATTTGCTCAATAACTGTGGGTTCAAGCCGCTCGAGGATAGCTTTCATATCATTTTCTTTTCCTTCAAGGACCACGCGGAAAAATCTTCCCGTTTTTTCGATAGAAACGATGGGAAGTCCGTAAAAATTCTTTTGATCAACATCCTTTGTGAATGCAAGCTGGAATTTACAAAATCTGTTGAGCCGCTCGTAAAGATCTCCCGATGAAGTTACCGTCATTTTGTCAATGAGTGCATATCTATCACAAAAGTCCTCTATCTCACGCAGGGAATGACTGGATATGATAACACCTGTGCCATCCTGCTCGACAGCGTTATTGATCGCCTTTTTGAATGAAAGACGGGCAAGAGGATCAAGACCGTCAAAGGCTTCGTCAAGCAGCAGGTAGCGAGGGCGCACTGAAAGAGCCAGAGCAACATATAGCTGTCTTCTCATCCCCTTTGAAAAATTACGGATCGTTTTTTTCTCATCGAGTCCGAATTCTGTCATATAATTTATAAAGACTTTTCGATCGCTCTTGGGATAGAACACCTTATACATTTCAAAAAGGCTGTTGCCCGAGGTGTGTAACGTATAATATGGGTCATCGGGAAGGAAAAATATTTTTCGGCGAGAGCGCTCGTCTGATAAGGGCTGACCGTCGCAAAGAATATCTCCGTTCGTGGGTAGGTAGACACCGGAAATGAGTCTCAAAAGTGTGGACTTACCCGCTCCGTTAATGCCGACAAGCCCCATTACACATCCCTCATTAAGGGTCAGGTTTACATTATCAAGTATTTTTTTACCTCCAAGGTAATGAGTGAGATTCTTGACTTCAATCATTTTCATACACCTCCTCAATCCATTTCATTACCGTTTGTTTACTTATACCTGAGTCACGCAACGCATATATAACGCTTTTTGTGTCAGGTTCGGGTTGGTCGGCTTCTCCAAAAGTCACATAAGCGCCTTTTTTCGGCAAGGCGCAGACCAAGCCATCTTCTTCAAGCAATGCGTATGCCCTTGCGATAGTGTTTGGATTTACCCCAAGCTCCACTGCCGCCTCACGCACCGATGGCAGTTTGTCACCGTTTTTGAATATACCGAGCTTGATATATTCTTTATATCGTTCGGCTATCTCTACATAAACGTCCTGCTTACCCGAAAATTTTAACGGCATTCGCGCCCTCCTTTCTTATTGATTATTAAAATCTGTATTATCTGTATTAACTGTAGTAACTGTATTATATCATGGTGACAATGGTTTGTCAATACTTTTTTATTTTTTAATAGAACATTTTTACAGTTTTAGAAAAAAAGCAAACACTACCAAGGAATATCTTCTTGGCAGTGTTCGTTATATGAAAAAATTTATTATTCTGTTATTTTTTATTTAGCGACTCGAATGCCTCAAGTATCTTGAAGCGGACCTTATATTCCGAGCTTTCGCTTTCGGTTATTATCTTATATTGCTCATCGGTGAGTCCGACGGCGATAAATGCCTCCTCGGCATCATTCTTTGCGGTCGCGGCAGAGAGACAGAGCGGAGGGAAGAGAACGCACCACCAATTCTGACCCTCTGCATCACCAATAAGCACCTTAAGGGAGGTGTATTTTCCCGCGGGGAAGCAAAGAGCTTCATAGCTTCTCGTGGGGTATTCCTCCTCGCAGAGCTCTATTCTGACGGGGTAGTCATAACCCTCGGCACGTATTGTTGCGGCTGCGGCTTCCTCAAGGATTTGAAGGTTATTTTTCGCGGCAGAGATCGCCTCCTCGCGGCTGTTACAGTTTCTGAAAAGCTCCTCGCCCTTTGCGAGGAGAGAGTCGCGCACCTTCAGCTTGAGTGCTTGATCCTCATCGGAATCGGAGTTCGCGAGAACGTGAAGGCGCAGTACGCTGTTGTAGACCTCAGCCTCTCCGTGTACGGGAAGAAGTCCGAGAAGCAGGATAATAAGGGCTATACAAGCCATAAATGTAGCAAGATTTTTCATAACGTCTCCTTTTTTAGATTGTCCTTATCATAAGGATTGTTCACGGCGGAGCGTTTTATTCATTCTTTTTGAAGGATCTTAAAATTTCCCTGTAGCTCATACTGCTGTTGAGTGACAGTGTGCCGCTGAATTCCGAGATCCTTTCCTCGGCGTCCTTTGAGAGGACATAGATGCTGAATACGGTGGGGTTGCTTATAATTCCGTTGTCGGCGAGTATATCCGAGATCTCGGAAAGCTCCATAGACTCACTTATTTCAAGTGTGATCTCCCGTTGTGGCTTTACAAAGGCGTACATATCGTTTGCCACCGAAACGATAAGGGCGGAGATCAGCACCGAAAGAAAAAACAGCGGAAGAATGATCGACGACGCGCGGCGAAGCCGCCATTCGTCTTTTCTTGTTCTTTCGCTGTTTATCATATTTTTGCCTCCGTACAGTATATTCCGCTATATCCACATTATGATGAGCGCGATTATGTACACTGCGTAGCAGGCAATAGCCGAGGGCTTTGTCAGCACCTCGATGTATGAATTCCTTATCTTCTCAAATCCCTTTATCTCGGGAGCTCTGTAGCTTGATGAGTAGGAGCGCAGTACGTATTTTTTATAGAGCTTCGACGCCTCTGCGCAGAATATCGCCGCCGAGGCAAGGAAGATCAGGAGTAGGAGAGTCACGAAAAGCTTTGTGCTTCCCGTTATATTGTAAAAGGTATTGATATAGGGTTGCGCAAAAAGTCCGAATAGGTTATAGAGAAAGTGAGTTATAACCGCACCCAGCAGGGAACGGGTAGCGTACATCGTCATAGCAAGGACTATACCCGCGAAGAAATATACGGGAAGGTTATGAAGATTGAAATGGAGAAGTCCGAAGAAAAGTGAGCTGAGAAGCACGGCTCTGAGGACTCCGCCCTTTTCGTATTCGTGACAGATTATGCCCCTGTAGACGAACTCCTCGCATATAGCGGGGAGAGCGGCGTAGGCGAGAATAAGATAGAGCTTTACGGGGGCTGTGCCGTCGTCCTTTGAAATAAAGGTGTCGTAAAGCGAAAAATTCTCTGAAAGGCTCTCGAGTCCGCCAAAAAGGAGGCTGAGAAGTATTCCGCCCGAGATCATCGCAAGGGTTGCCGCGATAATAACTATTAAGGAGTCGCCCTTGGGGAGATTCAGTCGAAGGGAACGAATGTATTTCTCTCCGCTGAAGCGTGACCAGACCGCGGCGGGGACAAGAAAGATCATCATCTGGAGTATAACGACGCTGAGATATTCATTGTCTCTGTTTATAAGAGTTATATCAATGATCTTCGAAAAAAGAAGGAGCAGGTAGGTGGTGAGTACCACGACGGTAGGCTCAAGCACTATTCTTTTTTCTTTTTTGTTGAGCTTCTCTTTATTTTCCATCACCTATTATTATGCTTCTCCTTTCGGTTATAATTATACCCACAGAAACGTCCAAATATCCGCGTGGGAGCTCCTCGGACAGAAGAGAATCGTAGACAGCGCCGAGCGCCGTGCCCTCAAAGCGCTTTAAAAATCGGTCGTAATATCCCTTTCCGTATCCCAGACGGTATCCTTTTTTATCAAATGACAGTGCGGGGACGATGCAAAGCGAGTCCTTTTCAAACTGAAATTCGGGAGCTGTGTCTCGGGGCTCGAGTATAGAGTACGCTCCGCTCACAAGCTCCGAAAGGTCATTTACGTATCGGAAGACCATCTCGTGGCTTTCGGTGTCGCAAACGGGGTAGGCAACTCTCTTGCCCTTTGAGAGCGCAAGACTCGCGAGGGGTGTGACGTCGATCTCGCTGCCTATGGGGGAATACAGGAGCAGTGTCCTCGCATAGCGAAAGCAGGCAAGAGAGGATATCGTGCCGCAGATGGTCCGATCAAGAATTGCCTTTTCGGATTTTGGTATCTCTCCGCGCAGCTTTTTGAAGCTTGTGCGCAGAAGTCTTTTTTCTTCTCTCGTATCGGGCATATCAGTCGGCAATGACGGCGGATCTCAGTTCTTTCGCCTTATCCTCACCCTTGAGTATGCTGACGATGAGCAGACCGAAATCAAGGGCAACGCCCATACCTGCCGCGGTGAGTATCTTTCCGTCGGCAACCGTTCTTTTATCGGATAAATAAGCGCCACGGAGCTTGTCCTCAAATCCGGGGTAGCAGATAGCTTCCTTTCCCTGAAGCAAACCGAGCTCGCCGAGTATCATAGGTGCGGCACAGATAGCCGCAATATACGCGTTGTTCTTATGGGCTGTGAGGACGGCACTCTTCACCACGTCACTTGCGAGAAGG
The DNA here is from genome assembly GCA_015064085.1 of Oscillospiraceae bacterium. GTDB lineage: Bacteria > Bacillota > Clostridia > Oscillospirales > CAG-272 > HGM12713. The sequence continues at coordinate 28,284 of SVSX01000022.1, forward strand.
TTGAGCGTTCCCGGCATTCCACCCGGTAGAAAAATAAGCTCGGGGGCGCTGTCGCAATATTCGCTGTCGAGCATATCTGCTCTGATCTCAATGCCGTGAGCGCCGACTATCTCTCTCTTTCCTATGCCGACGGTCTTTACCTCAAGACCCGCGCGGCGGAGAAGGTCGAGAGGGCAGATAGCCTCTACCTCTTCAAATCCGTCTGCCAAAAAGAAGTATATCATATCATTATCCTTTCATATTTGCGTATGGGCGAATGTTCTGACATCCGCCCATAGCTGTTTTATGCAAAATAGTCGGTGAGCTTTTCTGCGTCTACCGTGGTCTCCTCGCGTGAGCGAAGATCCTTTATTTTAAGCTTACCCTCGTTGAATTCGCTTGATCCCATAATTACCATATGGCTGTAATTGCCCTTTACGGCATAGTCTATCTGCTTTCCGAATTTCTTTGATCCGATGTAGATAGAGCTCTGGATATTTGCCTCACGGAGCTTTGTGACAAGCTTCGTGTACTCGGTGTAGGGAACGTCGTCAAACTTTGTTACGAGGACCTTGACACCCTCGGAGTAGATATCGGGAATAAGGTTGTGAGTAACGAGGAAATTTTCAAGGGTAACGTCACCGAAGCCGAAGCCGACACCCGAGACGTTGGTGTTCTTAACAAAAAGTCCCACAAGGTTGTCGTATCTTCCGCCGCCGAACATAGCTCTGTTGTTTTCGGGAGCTTCGTCGAGAACCTCGAAAACAGTTCCCGTGTAATAATCAAGACCTCTTATAATTCCGAAATCAAATACGCAATATTCGTCGAGCGAGAGCTCACGGAGAGCCTCGAAGAGGTCGAGAAGCTCCTGAGCTCCTCTTGATTCGGGGCAGAGAGCTGCCGCCTCCTCAACACCCATCTGATAGAGGGCGTCAATCTTTGCTATCTTTTCGCCGTCAAGTCCGAGAGCCACAAGATCCTTCTCATATACCTCTCTCGGCACTTTATTTTTGCGGTCGATTACCTTTGATACTCTTCTGCTTCCCTCGGCATCTGTTCCCGCGATAGAGGCGATGACGTCGTTGAAGAATCGGCGGTTGTTGATATGGACCTTGAACATTGACGAGTCCGCGTCAAATGCGCGCAACAGGGTTATAGCTGTTGATATGACCTCAAGGTCAGCCTCGTAGGTATCGCAGCCGAAGATATCGACGTTTACCTGCCAATGCTCACGGAGTCTTCCTCTCTGAGGCGCTTCATATCTGTAAAGATTTGGGATAGAGAACCATTTGAGGGGGAAATTGAGCTCGTTTATTTTTGCGGCAACAAGTCTCGCAACGGTAGGAGTCATTTCGGGACGGACAGCAAGACGTCTTCCCGCCTTATCGGAAAAGTTATAGGTCTGCTCATTTGCGATCTCCTCGCCGCTCTTGGCGATATACATTTCAAGGGACTCGAGCATAGGTCCGTTGTATTCCTCGAAGGAAGCGAGTTCAAGCGCCGCGCGGATCTTTCCGAAGAACCAATTGCGGAGCTTCATATCCGCGGGGTAGAAATCTCTTGTTCCCTTATAAGGGTGTGTTGATAAAAGCTGTGCGCACATTGTTTTATCATTCCTTTCAGTGTCGGTAAATTAAATACATTAAATTATATCACAGACAGCTCATTTTGTCAATAGTATTTAGGTTTACTAATAAAAAAACAGTGTAGTGTTACAATAGATGTGAGACCGAAATTAAAAAAAGAATAGAAAAAGTGATTGAGTTCTGTTAAAATAGAATTACCCCTAACTCATCCCAACAGAAAGGACTCAATCACTTCATGAAACATT
>SVSX01000023.1 GCA_015064085.1 Oscillospiraceae bacterium
AGCGGAGAAATCTCTCGAAATCTCCGCTTTTCTCGTTTTTTCGTGCCTGCATCTAAATCAGACACTCATGATGGCTGGGATGGCCGGATTTGAACCGACGACTGCGGGAGTCAAAGTCCCGTGCCTTACCGCTTGGCGACATCCCACTATATAGAGTACGCAACCTTACGTTGCGTACTCCGACTTTGCTATTATATCACAATTTTTCTCTCGTGTCAATAGATTTTATGTCCATTTCCTCGATTTAATAATCAATATCCGTATCTGTCGGTTATCTTTTCGATAACGGCAGGGATCTCAGAGCTTATCGCTGACATAATATCTGAATACTTGTCGTAAAGTCTGTCAGAAAGCTCAGGGTCTGTATCCATCACGAGCATCGCCGCAAGATAGATACACGCCGCGGTGGAAAATCTGGAGCAGCAAGAGAAATTTGCAGTGAGCTCAACATATACCTCGTTGCCTCTTTCTCCTTCGGGGAGCGAGTTTGCTCGTCTGTATCTTTCGTCAAGCTCGGACGCTTCACAGCAGAAAGCCGCGATTATATACGGTGCTCTCTCCTCGTAATCCTCATTTGCCCCCTCATCTGTCCTTTCGGCAAGTATCCTGAGAGCGCCGTCGTAAATGTCCTTATTCTTCATTTATTCTCTCCTTTTCGGGGGCTGAGCCATTCAGCGCCTGTCCGAATAACTCAGCCCGTTATTATTTATCAGCCCTCGTTGATACCAAGGTCAAGAAGAACGAATTCCTTGTCGTAAACGACATCCGCGCCGAAGAGGTAAAGTCCCTTAACAGCATCCGCGAATCTCTTCTCGGGCTTATATGCGATGATCTCGGAGAGCTGCTCTACAAACGCGATCGCTCTCTTTGTTCTCATGAAGCACTTGTGGAATACGACAGAAGTTCCGCTCTGGGTAGTTGTTACGATGTTATTGGTTACGAACACCTTGCAACCCGCGATCTTTCCGATACAGCCCTTTTCAAGCGCCTCGGAGTTGTCGCTCGAAAGGTTAACCTTTGCCTTGAGAAGGATCTCGGCAATTGCGGGAGATACCTCGATAACCACCTCGTCGGTGTCGGTAACGTTGTTCTCGTAGAGACACTTTCTTCCCTTGATGATCATATCAAGAATGTTGTCGACGGTAACGTCACCGTTGGAAAGAGCTGTGTTTGCCTTGTCGTGAAGAGTGTAGATGTACTTATCCGCTTCGTTAGCAAGTCCCTTTGCCGCAACGTTCATAGCCGCATTCATAAGGGCGGGGGTGCACTGCGCTTTATCGATATCGTCGATCTGGAAGTTGAAGTACTTGGCGTGATCAACGGTAAGCTCAACGGCTGTGTCGGAAAGGGTCTGGGGGGAGTTCATATCGCTGTTCTTTGTATAGTCCCTGATGGTAATGTCGCCGACTCCGCAGATCTTGACGACCGATCCCTTTTCCTTGATCTCTCCCTCGAATTCTCTGTTGCAGTTTGCAACGCCGACGTGATGCTGATTAAGATTTGCGTAAAGAGTCTCGCTCCAAATTGTAGGTATAAAGTTTGTGATTGCCATAATTTTTAATTTCCTTTCTTTTTAGTTCCATTTTTTCATAGATTCAATAATTAAATTGTATTTTGCTCTCACCTCTCGGGGTGACATTTTTCTGACCTCGGAGGGAGAATAGAATTGATCATCGCTCTCTCCCTTGAGAGCGCCGGAGCTTCGCTCGGCGTTTTTTTGATTTACCATATCGGCAAGCTCAAGCTGTGCCCTGCTCTTTTTTTCGTAAAGAGCATAGGCGGCTGCAAGGGGAACACCGCTCTTGACGCTCGACCACACCTCTGAAGGCACTTCTTCAAGTGATACGTTCGGAAAGACCTCTGAGAATTCGCCTATCTCGGAAAACATTCTTTTATGTTCACGCTCGATCCTATCCAGATGCTCTCTGAGCTGCTTTATTTTCTCCCGAAGCACATCACTGTTATCGGTATTTTCAACCTCCTCGCATACCTCTTCGCTCTGATCTTCCACCAAAGACCCTTCAAGCTCCTCGGATACGTCCTCTGTCTCGGTCTTGATCTCGCTATCTGCCGATTCCTCTGTAGCCTCAAGCTCCTTATCGATGATAACCTCTTCATTCATTTTGCGTGTCCTCCTTTTCCTTGTTTTTTATTTCCTCTATAAGGGCTTCTCTGTCTCTGATAAGCCCACCGGGAAGTCGCTTCACATATGCCTCGGGAGTGATATATCCGCCTTCAAGCAGCTTGTCGAGCATATTCTGGGCGCTGACCGCTGTGTATCTTGCCACGGTGGCAACGTCAACTCTCGCGCAAAGCATACTATCTCTGAGAAGCTCGAAATCGGCATTTTCCACGAGGGTCTCCCTGCCTACGGAATAAGGAAGCAATCTTTCCTTGGGATAATAGGAGCACATCATATCCGCCCAGATATTCGCCAGATCCTCGATGCACTGATAATAAGCGCTTCTGATCTGCTCAAGCACTATCCTCGAGGTCTCCTGAAGAGCGATTATGGCACTTGTGTTGTTTGCGTCGATATTTCCAAGCGCCGAGTCGGTCGCTCCCACAAGCTCCTTGGTAACGCTCAGGGCGCTGTCGATAAGCTCCATATATCCCGTCTGCATATTTCCGACGCCAACCACCGAGACGGCATCGGAAATATTCCCCCCGCCCACGGCGGCTATAGCCTCGCCGACGCCGTTAGACCATTCGGGGATCTTTGATTTATCATAAACAACCTTAGAAAATGCCGCATCGGTCATATGCTTCATTGCAAGAGCATACGCGCGATTTATGAATTTCTGGTTGGGAATGAGGGATGTGACGGGAGACGTTCCGTGAAAGCTGTTCTTTGTGGGATACCAGTTAAAGAACGCCACGGGATAAAGAGTACAATCTGTACGTACTCGTTTTATAACGCACTCGGCTGTGGATTTCTCGAAGACTACCTTACCGTCCTCCCGCCAGAATTTGACGATATAGGTGGTCTTGTCCTCCTCGTCCCCCTCAAGCTCTCGGCTTGAAAGATCGCCTGATTGCGTATCGTAAGCTCTGTCTGCTTTGATCTTCATCGCGTCCTCAGCACTGACGCCGTTTTTCATTGCCTCGCGCCGCAAGGACGACACCCCTCCGCGGCTCGACAGAATAATATAATCCTGCCCCTGAATATCCGCACGGTTAACGTCCGAAACAAACAGATTCACATTGTCTATCACCTCGGTGACTATATCACCGCGAAAGCCGTTAGGTCCTTTTCTCTCAGGATCCCAATAGCAGTAAAGCACACCGTCTCCCGATATCGCCGCATTTATGAGAAGCTCGTATATCTTGCTTGACATTCGCTCCTTCTCCCAACGGTACGCCGCGTTTTTAGTAAGTGCGTCAAGGCTCTTACTTATTCTCTTCTTAAGCTCCTCGTCGCTGATAAAGGGCAGTCCCTCATCGGTATATCTCAGCGAGATGTCCGACGCGGCAATAGAGCATACAAAGAAATCCACCACTCTTTTTACAAGATTGAAGACAGGCTTCGGGAGATCTCCTCCCTCGTTGCCGTACCACTGCTCACCTCTGTAGAAGCGCTCGTTGATACGGTTCTTTTCGTAGAGTCCTATACCTCTTTTGTAAGCCTTTCCAGCCTCATATTGACTCCACGCCTTGCTATTATTTTTCATATTTTCATTTCCTTTCATCTCTTTGAAACAAGATCAACGCTGTATATTCTCGCAGAGGTCTCCGCCCCTAAGAAAAGCTTCACGGTGACCCGAGAAAATCTTCCGCAATTTGCTCTGAATCTGTAGGAAGCGAGGTTTGAATACCTCTCGGGAGTAACTGTCCTCTCATAGCTGAGTCCGCTGTCAGATTCAAAGGAAAACACTATATTTCCCTTTTCGATATCGGCAACGGAGCATATCTCCATAAGCCGCTTCTTTTCCTCTTGGAAACCGAAATCGATCGGCTGCGAAGCAAAATATCCTTCTATCATTCTCTCGCTTCCGTCATATTCTATATCCTTATCAAGCGACGGATCGAAGGAATAAAGCACCTTGCCGTTGACAAATCCAACGCCCTCGGGTGTCTCAAAAAACATTTCGGCGTGTATTCCTTTATAAATATACCAGCCCTCGGTATCACTACCGTAAACGTAGACCGTTCCCGCGCTGTCCGACTTATCGGCAAAGAGCACCTCTCTCCGACTTCTGTCTTCAAAAACGACCGCGTTTTTGAAAAAGCTCTCAGGCATAAGATCGACTATGCCGTCTGAAATGCTGTAAGCGTTGCAGTCATCAAGAGTGTCGGTATTCGCCGTCCAACGAAGTATCCCTCTTTCAGATACACTGAGGGGATCATTGCGCGTCCTTGCCACCGCACCATGTGAGCTGCATCCGCCGAAGGAGTTTATCCTCATCGTTGGAAACTCCTCTACTCCACAACTCTCACTGTTTGCCATCCAGGTATCTTTATCTGTGAATATGAGGAGTCTGCCAAAATGTCGGCTGACAGCTCTGATCTCATTCTTTCCGTCTCCCACAGAAAAGTCGTATCCCTCGGGGAAATAAAGACCTCCCGTACCCGCATATACCGCCTCGCTTTCCTTAAGAGAGTTATCGGATACAGCGCCCGAGGCAAAAATTCTGTTTTTATCCTCACCGCCCCACATAAATATCCTACTGTTACTGATACCGCCAAATATAGCCGCCTCGGTATTTTTTATTAATCTTGCCTTTTCAGTGGTATCATCGGCAAAGGTAAGATACACAAGTATCCTGTCACCTGCCACGACCCCGGGAAGCGAAATGATCCTGAGGTCTCTGTCGAGGGTATATTCCGACGGATCGATAAGCACACCGTTTTTATAAAGAGCATCGACCTGCTTCGGATGATACATTGTTGAAAGAAATGTAGTTGATTGATCACTGACTATGTAGCTTATTCTCGCCCGTCGGCAAAGAATATTCAGAGGCTCGTTTATCTCTCCGGGATATACAGACCCCCAATCCTTTCCGAGAAGCGGTGCGTATCCATCACATCCATAGAGTCCGTCCTCCTTAACCTTGTAGATGGCTTCTCCGTCGCAAAGGTACACGTGTCCGAAATAATAAAAGATACTTGCCCTTCCCGATTCGGTACTGACGCTTCCTATTTCCGAAAGCTCTCCGCTTGAGAACTCGAGCTTATATACCTTGTATCCCGCTAACAGATATCCGAGATGCTTTCCGCCAAAATACCCCGTCAAAATTGCTCTGACCTTTTCGGGAAGCTGAGCTAAGACTCTGTACCCGCATCTTTTCTCAAGAGAGCCATCTCCAAGCACTCTGAGATTCACAAGCTCATGGCTTCTCGGCTCGTCATCCCGTGAATATCTTCTGTCTATTCCACTGAATCGCTTGATACTGACCTTTGCGAGAGCTCTTTTGTTTTTTAAAAATGACATATTTCTCCTTTCCTTTCTTATATTGCACGAACCTTAATCCAAAAGATTGGATCTTCTTTTTGCCTTTTTTGTGTCAAACAGCGTAAATTCATTACGCTGCACGACCTCACACGGGGTATTACGGCTCATCACAGCATATCTCAATGCCTCGGGAGCATGTGTAACCGAATGTGGCTCAGATGATGCGTCCTCGACTCTTTGTGAATCGCAAAGCAGAGCGGGTAGACAGCGAATAAGCTCTGTACAGCGTGATGATATGAATAATTTCGGCTCTCGGTCCCTCCCGCCCAGATATTCACGAAGCATTCTCCACCCCGCAACACGTCTGTCATCGGCAGGTATCATAGGCGGCATTCCGCATATTCCTTGCATCACTTCAAAGCCGCTTCTTCCGCTGTCCTGACGTCTGTTCCAAAGATCGGGCGACGCCACCGCGTATTCGATCCGATAGCCCATACGGAATTCCGAGATCGCCTCTGCAGCCGCCGAGAGTGTAAGTCCGCTTCTCATAAGCTCGGAGACACACCACAGTCGCCCCTCGGCGTCGATCGCCATAAGAAGCACCGCAAGCATATCAAAGCCGTAGTCAAGAGCTAAAAAGTATTTCAGATCGCGTGGAATATCATTCGGTGCGCATACGTGAAGCTGAGGATCGAATTCGGGAAAGAACTGTCCCTCAAAAACATCCCATCTTCCGTAAAGCCAGGCGTCCTTCAGCTTCTGTGGGAGAGATCTCAGTGAACTGACGTACTCGGGGTCTGAGCGGCAGAGGACCTGATTGTCAAAGACCTGAGCGGGAATAAAGGAATAATCCTCCGCTCTTTCATTTTCACGGAACTCTCTGTCGACAAAAAGTCTTTTCACCCAAGCGTGTCCGATCCCCCCGGGGTTGCAGGTGAGATACATTCTCCTTGGAAAATCCCCCACACCGCGCAGACAGGCTTTAAAGATCGAGAATTGATATTCGCTGAGCTGGGTAGCCTCATCTATAGCTATAACGTCGTATTCCTGTCCCTGATACCTCAGCGTGTCTCTGTCAGAGGCACAGTAACCGAGAAATATTCTGCTTCCGTTTGAAAAGCAAAGACATTTATCTGAATCCCTATAGCTTATCAGCGCCCCGTATTCGCGCAGAAATGGCGTTACGTGATTGACCTTCAGCTCATCGTAGCTTCTTCTTATAATGATACACCTGATACCCGCATAGCGTAAGCACATTGCCGTCAGCTTTCGCCTGAGTGCCCAGGACTTTCCTCCGCCCCGCGCACCGCCGTAAGCTGTAAATCTTGTTCTCGAGGCAAAAAACTGCTTTTGCTTCTCATTCGGAACTCCAATGACTCTCAGCTCGTGCTTTATTCCCTCTTCACCAATCATTTTCCGTCCTCCATAATGTCGTGCTCAAATACCACCTTGAGCTGACCGTCATAAACCTCACTCTCGGGAGCTTTTTCATACCCGAGCCTACGCTTGAGATACGCCGAGATTATGGTTGGCGATACGTCTGAGTTCAGCGCTTCGTCCTCAAGCGCCGCCCGTACCCGCTCAAGCTCCGACGGGAATTTAGCCGATAGTCTTAGAAGCTCGCTCTCGCCTATTCCGAGATATCTGCAAAATCCCGCGAGATTTGGAAATCTCCCCTTTGACCTGCCCTTTCCGTCGCCGTCCGACTCTTTGCGGCAGAGCTCTATATATTTTTCCACGAGCTCGTCGGCATTTCCGCGGCGACAGGCATTCTCAAGTGAGCCTTCGCTCTCCGTCATATTTTTTCCTCCTTTCGTTCGTGCACCTGTATTTTACACCGAGCAAAAGTCCCAAGTAGTCCCACTCAGTCCCACTTAGTCTCATTTTTCAAAAAAAATTTTTATATCCTTGACTTTTTTTCCCGTTGGCTGTATAATAGCAGGGTAATAGCTGAGGAGGATAGATATGAGTTATACAGAATATATAATAAAAAAAGCCGTTTCAGCCGATCTTGAAACGGTAAAAAAGATATACGACGACGCAAGGCTCTTTATGAGAGCGAATGGCAATCCCACTCAGTGGTCGGGAGGATATCCCTCTGAGGAGCTTCTCCTTGACGACATAAAAAAAGAGCAGCTTTACATCTGCATCGATCCGGAAAGCCAAGAAACCGTGGGCGTTTTCTGCTTCTTTATCGGAAGCGACCCCACCTACGTCGAGATCTATGAGGGAAAATGGATTCGCGCGGGAAGAAGCGGAGTTATACACAGGATCGCCACCACCTCTCACAGCAAGGGCGTTGCGAAGGCTTGCTTTGACTACGGTTACTCAATAGCCAAGGATATCAAGATAGACACCCACAGAGACAATATCCCTATGCAGAAATGCCTTTTGAAGAACGGATTTAAATACTGCGGCATAATCTACCTTCCAAATGGGGATGAGCGCCTCGCCTATCAGAAGTGCGAGGCTGTTCCCTCTGATGAGTTAGAAAAGATAATAAGACAGGCGGGAGAGATAATTCTCACGGCGGATACCGATCACAAAAAACATATAACCGAAAAAAGCGGCGACTCAAATTTCGTCACCGAATACGACCTTTCGGTACAGTGCTTTCTAAAAGAAAAGCTATCGGAACTTTTCCCCTCCGCAAGCTTTTTCGCCGAGGAGGACGGCGAGGCCGAGAAGGAGCTCGGTAATGAATATACCTTCATAATCGATCCCATCGACGGCACAACGAACTTTATGTGCGGATATAACCACTCGTCGATCTCTGTAGCGCTCACAAAAAACGCCGAGCTTCTCTTCGGCGCGGTCTACGATCCTTACGCAAACGACTATTTTCACGCGGTCAAGGGCGAGGGAGCGTATCTCGGTAGCAAGAGAATATCTGTTTCCGACCGAGACTCACAAAAAGCCATAATACTTGTTGGAAGCGCCCCATATTACAAGGAGGAGTTTTCAAGGAAGGTTGCGACCTTTGTTTATGACTTATTACAGAATTTTGCCGATTTCAGGCGTACAGCCTCTGCCGCTCTTGACACCTGCTACGTCGCCTCGGGACGCGCCGACGGCTTCTGCGAACCGATATTATCCCCCTGGGATTACGCGGCGGGAATACTGATAACCGAGGAGGCAGGCGGAATAGCCACCGACTACGAGGGAAATAACATCTCACTCACAAAGCCATCATCGGTTCTGATAGCCTCGCCCAAGCAGTACGAAAAGCTATTCGAAATATGTAAAATAAACTGAGCAATTTAGCGCAGATAAAAAATAAACCAACAAAAAAAGACCGCTTTTCTGTCAAAAAAACGACAAAAAAGCGGTCTCTATTTAATGACTAAGCCTATTTTCCATCATATACCCTTTTCCTCTGGCTGTATATATCACCTTTTGGCGGGTAAGCTCCTCGATCTTTTTTCGAAGATGGCATATATAAACGTCGGTCATATTGCCACCGCTTTTAATACCGAGCAGCTCGTCAAGTCTCTCTCTTGACACGTAGCTACCCGTGTTTGCATAAAGCTCAAAAAAGATTGTAAACTCGTTTTCCGATAATGTTACCTCCTTGCCTGAAAGTGAGACGGCGCGTTTTTCTCTGTCCAAGAGAAATTCCGCCTTCTCTTCCAGAGCCCTTGTGGGGCTCGAAGCACCGCCGCTGCTGCCAAGCTCTCTTCGCAACTCCTCAAGCAGAAAAGGATATTCAAGAACAGCGCCTTCCATAGGCGGCATAGCTCCGTTTTTTGATATAAAAATCACCTTAGACTCGCCGAAGAACACATTTTCTGTATTCCGTGTATCATCAAAGATCACAGCACCGTATCCGCTCACATCCTTTGGAATATCCTCGCATAGCTTAGCCTTTATCCCAAGCATATCAGCCTCAAGGGCGATAAGCTCGGCTATCCTGTTATCACTCATTGAGATCAAAACTCTATCACTCATAAGACCTATTCCGACACCTCCAGCTGAAGTTCATTAATGATTGCCTCTATCTCCGAGGGAGATTCGGCGCACATTACCCGACTTCTTGCCGCCGCAGCGCCGTTCATTCCTTTTATATACCAGGCTATATGCTTTTTTGCCTCGGCTATGGCTCGGCGTTGTGGCTTATCCTCAAGCATTGCTAAAAGATGTGCCTTTGCCTGTTCAAGTCGCTCATAGGTACTCGGCGGCGTATAGCTCTCCCCCGACATAGCTGACGCGATCTCCGAAAATATCCACGGATTTCCGAGTGCTCCCCTCGCTATCATAACACCGTCACAGCCCGTCTCGCTCATCATTCGGATCGCGTCAGACGCTGTGTATATATCTCCGTTCCCTATAACCGGTACGGAAACGGCAGCCTTTGTCCGCGCTATAACCGAAATGTCTACCCCGGGAAGATACATCTGCTCCCTTGTCCTCGCGTGAACAGTTATAAGATCCGCACCCGCGTCCTCAAGACGCTTCGCGAATTCGGGGGCGCATTCCGAGTCAAATCCCGCTCTTATTTTGACGGTAACGGGAAGCGAGACAGCACTCTTTACCGCTCTCACGATCTCCGCCGCGAGGATAGGCTCACGCATAAGCGCGCTTCCCTCTCCGTTGGAGACTATTTTTTTTACGGGGCAACCCATATTTATGTCTATTGCCGCGGGACGCGTGTCGGATACGCATCCGCGATACGAGCATTCCTCGATCATCTGAGCGGCTCTCGCCATAAACTCGGGCTCTCTACCGAAAAGCTGAATAGCTATGGGCATCTCATATTTATATACCGTCGCAAGCTCAAGGGTCGCCGATGCCTCTGCCGTCGGCTTTTTTCTCATCATATCATAGCACATCGCCTTTGCGGATATCATCTCGCTAACGGTATATTCCGCACCGCGTTTTCTGCAAATATCCCTGAAGCTTCTGTCACTGACACCCGCTAAAGGAGCAAGAAAAAGTCCGTTTTTCAGTTCAAAGCTACCGATCCTCATAAATCCTCCGCTAAAATCTCTTTACCTTATATGATAACACAAAGCTGTCGAAATTTCAACACTCTTGTCTGATAAATCCTCTTAAAAAAATTTGTTGAAGCTTGGTACTTTTTCTCTCTTTTTCTACCGCGCTATGACTTTATCGTAGTCTTTTGTCATATGCTGTCATATGATTTTGTTTGACCTTTCAAGAAATATGTGGTAATATTTTCCTGCAGATGAATAACATCCGCAAAAGTCAAATAAACTTATTGTTTAAAGAAAAGGAGTGTAAAATGCAAAAACTTTTTGAGAACCCGAAAACAAAGGTAATAGTTATTTCGGCGGCATCCTTTCTGGCGCTTGCCGTTATTATTGTTACCATAGCCTGCTTCAGCGTTGCAAAGAGCCGCGACAACGACTCTGACGATTTCGACGAACCAAAGGACGATGAGCTCGTTGGTGCTTTCGCGGAAAAGACTGAGTCTACCAAAAAGACTCAGAACACAACAAAGGAAAAGGAGGAACAGGTAGACCTTCTCCTCTTTGAGTCCAACAACGACGGAACGTGTACCGTAATCGGCATCGGTGATTACGAGGACAGTGAGCTTATCATTCCGGCGGAAAACGCAGCGGGAGAGACTGTGGCTGCGATATCAGACGGCGCTTTTGAGGGCTGTGAGTTTCTTGAGAGTATAACTATCCCCGCCACGGTAAAATCCATTGGCTCAGGCGCTTTCAGCGGCTGCTCTTCACTTGAGAGCTTTACGGTAAGCTCACAGAACACAAAATACTGCGCGGTCGGCGGAGTGCTTTTCAACAAAAACAAAACCACTCTTATATGCTACCCCGCATCGAGAGTGGGAAAAAGCTATCTCCTCAGCACAAACGTAAAGACTATAGCCGAATATGCCTTCGACGGAGTACAAAATCTCACAACTATACTTTATGAGGGATCGACCTCAAAGTTCCACTCGATCGAGGTAGAATCGGGCAACAGAGACTTCAGTGACCTCTCTGTGACCTGCAACTACGTTGCGGCAAAATAATGAACATAAAGAGCAAGAATGAATTTTGGTCCATTCTTGCTCTTTGTTTTTTAGAATATTACCAGCCGCGAATAAACTCCTGATGTGCGTTCCAAAGGGTTTCGTCGTCCTTGAATATTTTGATCCTTCTCGCGATCTCCTCAGATGCTATGCGGATAGCCGCTTTTCCTATACGCTCGTTGCAGCCGTAGGGATCACCGCCGCTAAAGGCGTTGGGATAGTCGTACGGCCAAGTGTGCGCGCTTATCTTCGCCTCGGAAAGGAAGTCAAATTTGTGTCTTGACTCTCCGTCCTCTATACCAAGATACTCAAGATGTACCGACTCGGGAGCAGTGCCCATAACGTAAGCGCACTCGTTCATACAAGCGTGACCTATCTTCATTCCCTCTTCGTGGTACTTGATAAGAAGCGCCTCATCCTCCTTTGTCAGCTCGGGATAATATCCGCTTCCCTCCTCAAGTATCTTTTCTGCCATCTTATGCGGAACGGGATGCGGGTGATGCGTATAAGCGAAAACATAATCGTGCTTCTTGTTTTCAAGCTTTCTCATGAAGGTATTGAGCCAAGGTTTATTTCCCCCATGGCTGTTTACCACGAGGATCTTTCTGAAACCGTTTCTCGCGATCTGATCGCACAGTGTCTCGAGGATAAGCATTTCGGTCTCAACGGGAATAGTCACCGTACCCGGGTGCATATTGGGTGAGCCCTCGGGAACGTCTCCCAAATAAAAATCGGCGAATACGCATACAGGCTCGATCTGAGATGCCGCGTAAGCAATCGCGGACGCCTCAATGATATCCGTACCGAGAGGCATATGAAGACCGTGCTTCTCAATGCATCCCATAGGTATTATGCAGGTATCCTTTGATATCTCCCTGAGCTTGTCGAAATCCTTACTTGTTGTGTAAAGCCATCTTGTTTCCATAACCACACCTCCACGTGTTTTCAAATCCAAACCTATTATAACATTTTTTTATTTGTTTGTCAACAAAAAAAAGTCCAACTCTTACGAGTTGGATTTTTTGGCACGGCGTAAGGGATTCGAACCCCCGACCTTTTGGTTCGTAGCCAAACACTCTATCCAGCTGAGCTAACGCCGCAAAATACGCTTTTCGCGTACCCGTATATAATATCACATCTTTTTCTTTTTGTCAAGTGTTTTTTTATTTTTTCTTTAAAGAAATTAAAAAAAATTTATTTATATGATCTTTTCTCACGTTGCTCAAGGCTTTTCTTATTATTTCTCCACTCCCCATAAGCACAACCCGTTTATTTTTTTCGCAGACATCGCTTTCAGCTATTTTAGAAATTCTTGAAACTGCCAAAAGCCTTTCTTCCTCGTCCTCAAGCGAGATAGCGTCGGTATCTATAACGATAAAATCACAACAGTCCGATATTTCCTCAAGCAAAAGCATTCCCGAAAGGTTATCGATCACCGCCCCAAGCTCAATATCCTTTTCAAATTCCCTTTCCTCCGCAAGGAGCTCGGTGCTGCACTGCTTGAGGATATTCTGCAGATCCTTTATATCCCTCTCTGACGATATACGGCAAAGAACTCCTATCCGTCCATATACCGCGGCTCGAAGAACAGCCTTCAGATGTCCTATGAATATCTCGGAGCTCATCCGCGGCAAGAGGACTTGAAGCCCCTTTGCGCCTTCACCCTCAGCATATCTTCTGTAGGCCGAAAAAAGCCTCTCCTCATCGCATCTCAGCTCCGAAAGATCGATCAGATCACCACAACGAAGATTTCCCGAAAGCGACACTATAGAAGCTGCTTGGGTTTTGAAAAATGATTCCGCGCTTCCCCGCTCTTGCTCGGTTCTGCGGTAGAATTCATCTATCACATCGAGAGAGGGAGAAATGTACAAAACCCCTTTTTCTGTCGAAAGTATTGCATTTTCTCCCTCAAAATTTTCGTCTGTCTCAGTGACAAAAATAACGGGAAACGACAGAAGCTCTGCAAGCTCCGCCACCATATCGTTCCTGTCTCCATAGAAAACAGCTCCGAGCCCACTGTTCTTCACGATATAAAAAAGAACAAGCGGATCGCACACCCGCGATATATAAACGTATCCTTCTTCGATAAGCTCCTCAGGAATAAAGCCTTGTAGCTCGTTCAATATCAGCCTCGCTCCCATAACTGCGCTCTCTTCCTCAAGTCCGCAAAGAGCCTTTGCCACCTGATCTGCCCTCATTCCACCGTTGCACATTGCCTTGGCAGTTGCAAGCCCCTCTCTTGACACAACAAAATCGAGTATATCGAGCAAACGGTCAACAAGACTCGTAGCATAATTTTTCGCGAGTATGTCGCAAAGCTCCTCAAGCCCCGAGCGAACGTGCGCCACCGCCTCGGAATATACGCTCCAGCTATTCTCCCCTTGCAAGTCAACCTCCCCATGCGGCAAACTCCGAAGCTTTCCGACAACACTTTCTCCGCCCGCACCAACGCCTCTCAGAACAACCATTTCGCTCAAAACAGAATTCATATATCTCTCCTTGTATCTTTTAAAATATATTCTGCTTTATTTAGCGAAAAATATTCTCTTTTTAGTATATCCGGTTCAAGAGATAAGATCGCTTACGCAAACGAATTCATACCCACGTGAAAGTATCTCGGGAATGAGTATTCTCAATGCCTCACAGGTGGGACTTGCTCCCGCCACATAATCGTGCATAAGAATTATATCGCCGTCGTCAAGCTCTCTGAGAACGTTCTCAACAATCTTTTCAGAAGGATTATGCGCCCAATCACGGGTATCTATCGACCAAAGTATCACGTTATATCCCTTTGACATACAGACTCGCGCAAGATTATCTCCGAACATCCCCTGTGGAGGTCTGAGCACCGAAAGCTTACGCTCCGACAGATTGGAGACAGCATTCTCTGTTCCGCTTATCTCCATAATTATATCCTCCTCGCACAGATTACCGAGATTTTTGTGGCTATAGGTATGATTTCCTATCTCACACTCGGAAGCTAAAAGTCTCTCAAAAGCTTCGGGGTAATTCTCAACGTTTCTGCCGACTACGAAAAAGGTAGCCACAATTCCATATTCCTCGAGAATGTCCAATATTGCGGGAGTAAGCCTCGGATGAGGTCCGTCATCGAAGGTCAGCGCCACCTTTCCTTTTGCGTCTCTGTTTTTATAGAAGACATTTTCGGTCGTGGCATTCACGCGAATGACAAAAAAGAATACCGTCAAAAAACAAAGCAGCAGCGCCCCTATCCGCTTCATTTCCCGACTCCCGTCAGCTCATAAAGATCGCCGAATCTATACCCCTCCGATCTGAGCTGACATATAACGTCGCCGAGAATTGCGGCATTTGTCGCCGAGGTGGGATGGAGGAGCAAAACCGCGCCGTTGTGGATATTGTCAAATATTTTCTTCTTTGCCTCCTCGCAGCTCATCTGCTTACCGTTGTCCCAATCGGCATAGGCAAAGCTCCAGAAAATCGTTTTATATCCGAGTCTGTTGGCATAATCCATAGACGTCCTTGAAAATCTACCCTCGGGAGGGCGATAAAATTTCGCCATTTCTCCGCCTATATACTCACTGTAAAGTGCTTCGAGAGAGGCGAGCTCGGCTGAAAATTCATCTATCTCAGATATTTTCGTCATATCTCTGTGGCTTCTCGTGTGATTACAAACCAGATGTCCCTCGTCCACCATTCGCTTAACAAGCTCTGTATTTTTGGTTATAAGATTTCCAAGAACAAAAAACGCGCCGCAAACTCCCTCCTTTTTCATCACGTCGAGTATCTTTTCAACGTTACCGTTTTCATATCCCGCGTCAAAGGTGAGATAGATCACCTTTTCCGAGGAATTATCGCCGTGGCTTTTATCAATATAATATCCTCCGTAGTCCTCAATAAAGCTCATATCACTGTCAAGAGTGGGCTGCTTGTGCTCCTTGTTTCTTTTGCAGTACCAGCTCATAGAGGTGTCGGCAAAGGCATCAGCACAAAAGCAAAAAAGGAGCAGGTTCAAGCAAACTAAAAAACAAATTATTCTTTTCATTTTTTTGATCTCCTTTCGTCAGTCTATAATTATTTTTTTACGCTGAGAAAAAAATAAACTTGAAATTTTCAACAAAAAAACGCCTTTGCCATCAAAAATCCGATAGCAAAAGCGTTTTTTATTTATCTGAAGATCAGATCAGTTAAAATATCCTTCCTTATAAAGAAGCTCGGCAATAAGTACCGCACCGCCCGCAGCACCTCTGAGAGTGTTGTGGGAAAGTCCGACAAACTTATAATCATAAATAATATCCTCGCGGAGACGTCCGACAGTAACACCCATTCCCCCGTAAATATCACGGTCGAGAGCTGCCTGAGGACGGTTATCCTCCTCAAAATAGGTTACGAACTGAGCGGGCGCGCTGGGAAGACCAAGCTCCTGAGGCTTGCCCTTGAACTCAGCCCAAGCCTTGAGTATCTCTTCCTTGGTAGGCTTATTCTCGAACTTTACGAAAACAGCCGCGGTGTGTCCGTCGGTTACGGGAACTCTTATGCACTGAGTTGTTATCTTGGGCGCGTCAGCCTTGACGATCTCGCCGTTGACTACCTTACCCCAAACACGGAGAGGCTCTTGCTCACTCTTCTCTTCCTCACCGCCAATGTAAGGAATAACGTTGTCTATCATCTCGGGCCACTCACGGAAGGTCTTACCCGCGCCTGAAATTGCCTGATATGTGGTTGCGACTATCTCTGTGGGCTTATATTTAAGAAGGGGTGTGAGGGCGGGAACGTAGGACTGGATCGAGCAGTTGGGCTTGACAGCGATAAATCCTCTCTTTGTTCCGAGTCTCTTTCTCTGAGCCTCAATAACCTCAAGGTGAGCGTCATTGATCTCGGGAATAACCATAGGAACGTCAGGAGTCCAACGGTTTGCGGAGTTGTTGGAAACAACGGGGATCTCTGCCTTTGCGTATGCCTCCTCAAGCGCCTTTATCTCGTCCTTCTTCATATCAACAGCGCAGAAAACAAAGCTTACAAGCTCTGCCATCTTTGCTATCTCAGCTGCATCGATAACTACCATATCACGGTACTTCTCAGGCATAGGGGTCTTCATCTTCCAACGGTCTCCCACTGCCTCTGCGTATGTTTTTCCTGCGGAACGCGCTGATGCCGCCAAAGCTGTTACCTCAAAATAGGGGTGATTTTCAAGTATTGTAAGGAAGCGCTGACCTACCATACCTGTAGCGCCTACAACACCGACTTTCATTTTTGCCATATTTACCTCCATACCGTAAATAAAAATATAAATTACAAATAATTATATCACATTTTCCATTTAAAATCAAGAGCATAAAAACACAAAATATTACAAACTCTTGTTTTTATACAAAAATTCTTTTGTGCATATTAATCGTTATTAAAGAGCTTATAAATATCGTTTTTCGGAACGCCAAGCTCCTTTGCCGCCTTCTTTACGGCGTCCATCTTTGACATTCCCTCTTCCATATACGACTCTGCCAGCTCCTTGGGATCGGACACGACCGCCGCTTTTTTTACCTCTTTATTACCGTCGACCACCAGAACGTACTCCCCCCTCGGGTCATTCGTTCTATAATATTCAACCGCCTCGCCGAGGGTTACTCGCATCACCTCTTCGTTGAGCTTTGTCAGCTCTCGGCAGAGGGCGATCCTTCTCGACTCGCCAAAGGTCTTTACAAAGTCGTCAAGGGTATCCTTCAGCTTGTGGGGAGCTTCGTGGAATATCATAGTTCTCTCCTCGGCGGCAAGCCTTGCGAGTCGCTCACGTCGCTCTGACTTCTTCTGAGGCAAAAAGCCCTCAAAGCAGAACCTCACCGTAGACAGCGCCGACAGTGTCAGTGCGCATATACCCGCGGATGCCCCGGGTATTGACGTTACGGGAATGCCTCTCTCCGCGCAAAGCCGAACAAGATCCTCACCCGGATCGGATATTGCGGGAGTTCCCGCGTCGGTCACGAGTGCGCAGGACTCTCCGCTCTCAATCCGCTCTGCGATCTGTTCCCCTCGTTCGAGCTTATTGTGCTCAAAATATGACACAAGAGGCTTAGATATTTCAAAATGAGTAAGCATACGAAGGGTATTTCTCGTGTCCTCGGCGGCAATAAAATCGACCTCGGAAAGCACCTTGAGCGCTCTTTCGCTTATATCCGAGAGATTGCCTATAGGTGTTGCCACAAGATAGAGCATTCCGCCGACTACTTTGTTTTTTTCTTCACTTCTCATTTCATTCTCCTTTTTATCACACAGTGTCGCCTTCACGAATATTCTTAAATAGTAGAAAATAAACCTTCGGAAAGGAATATATATGGCGATCAAGATATACATAGACCAAGGTCACAATCCAAAAAATCCGAACGCGGGAGCTGAGGGAAACGGACTTCGGGAGCAGGACATAGTCTTCCGAGTAGGGATCGAGCTATCGGAGCTTTTGCGCGCCAACCCCGATTTTGAGGTCAGGCTTTCAAGACCCAATGAAAGCACCCAGATCGGATCGTCAAACTCAGAAAGCCTCCGCCTCAGAGTAAACGATGCTAACGCCTGGGGCGCGGACTATTTTATAAGTCTGCACACCAACGCCTCCGAGCTTTCAGCCGCAACGGGCAGCGAGGCTTTTGCCTATTCCCGCCCATCAAGAGCCTTTTCCCTCGGCGAGGACATACTCGAGGGCTTAGCCTCGGCCACAGGACTTAAAAACCGAGGAATGAAGGTCAGAACAAATCTTTACGTTCTCAGAAAGACCCAAATGCCTGCGGTCCTCGTGGAGCTTGGTTTTATCACGAACTCAAACGATGCCACCCTTATGAACACCCGTCCCGACCTTTTTGCTCTCGGAATATATCAAGGAATAATCAACTACACAAATACCTGATCAGCCCTCGATAAGCGCTATAAGCTCCTCCTCGGAGATTATCTTCACACCGAGCTGAGCTGCCTTTGTAAGCTTGCTTCCCGCGGCTTCACCCGCCACAACGTAATCGGTCTTCCCCGATACCGAGCCGCTGACACGTCCGCCGTTTGCCTTTATAAGTGCTGACGCGGCATCTCTCGACATAGTGGGGAGAGTTCCTGTAAGCACGAAGGTAAGACCGTCAAGGCCGTCAGCCTTCGGCGCGGATACCGCCTCGCAAAGCAGACCCGCGTCTCGAAGACGGAAGCATAGCTCTCGGTTTTTTTCGTGGGAGAAATACTCGACAACACATTCCGCCGTAATCGCTCCGAAATCGCGGATTTCGCAGAGCTCCTCCGCATTTGCCTCCATAAAGGCATCAAGGGTCTTATATTTTGAGGCAAGGGCTTCAGCCGCCACCTCTCCTATGTTTCTTATTCCAAGTGAGTATATAAGGCGCTCAAGACCTGCGCTCTTGGAGCTCTCTATCGCGGCTATAAGCTTCGCCGCCGACTTCTTACCCATACGCTCAAGCCCTTCAATATCCTCGGCTTTGAGGCTGTAAAGATCCGCCACGTCAGATATAAGTCCGCTCTCAAGAAGAGCCTCAACGATCTGTGGTCCGAGTCCGTCGATATTCATTGCCCCCTTGGAGGCAAAATGCTCTATACTTCTGGCTATCTGAGCGGGACAGCTTGCGTTGGTACAGCGCAAAGCCGCCATCTCCGCGTCTCTTGTGACCTTCTCTCCGCAAGACGGACATACGTCGGGCATATTGAACACCCTCTCATCTCCGCACCTTTCGTCGGTCAGCGCTCTTACCACCTCGGGAATAATGTCCCCCGCCTTTCGGACTATCACCTTATCGTTGAGCATTATATCACGCTCACGGATAAAGTCAAGGTTGTGAAGTGTCGCGCGGCTGACAGTTGTTCCCGCAAGTCTTACGGGCGAGAGGACCGCCGTGGGAGTCAGAACGCCCGTTCTTCCTACAGCAACGATAACGTCCTCGAGCCTTGTGACCTTTTCTTCGGGGGGAAACTTATAAGCCACTGCCCATTTCGGAGTGTTAGTACCCTCGCCGAGAACAAGCCTTTGGGAGAGACTGTTGACCTTTATTACCACACCGTCAATATCGTAAGCGAGTGAATCTCTCAGCGAGCCTATGCGCTCAATATGAGCCACGATCTCGTCGTAATTCCTTGCCACTATTCTCTCGCGAAGCACCGAAAAGCCAAGCTCTCCGAGAACGTCAAGGGTCTCGGAATGCTCCTTTGGCGAGTTACCGTCCTCGTATATATTTCCCTCCTGAAGGTTGAAGACAAAAATATCGAGCCTTCGCTTTGCGGTTATTTTCGAGTCGAGCTGACGCAAAGATCCCGCCGCGGCATTTCGGGGATTTGCCATAAGTGCCTTCCCCTCCTGTTCTCTCGCGGCATTTATCGACTCAAAAACCGCCCTCGGCATATAGACCTCGCCTCTGACACTAAGACTCAGAGGCTTTTTCAGCATAAGCGGAATTGAATATACAGTTTTAAGATTTTGAGTAACGTCCTCACCGATCTCGCCGTCGCCTCTTGTAGCGCCCTCAACGAAAACTCCGTTCTCATAGCGCAGCGACACCGAAAGTCCGTCTATCTTCGGCTCGACCGAAAACTCGGCGTCGGGCACACTTTGAGCCACACGGTCGAGAAATTCCCTGATCTCCTCGTAGGAGAAAACGTCCGAAAGAGAGCTCATCCGTACACCGTGAACGACCTTGTCAAATTTATCAAGGGGCTTTCCGCCAACTCTTTGAGTCGGCGAATCGGGAACGACAAGCTCGGGAAATCTGCTCTCAAGCTCCAGAAGCTCGGCGTACATCATATCGTAGTCATAGTCCGATATCTCGGGCGAGTCGTAAACGTAATATCTCTCAGCGTGGTATCTCAGCTCCCGCTGAAGCTTTTTCACCCTATCCTTTATTTCCTCGGTAAGAATTTCTTTACTCATATAAAGAACCTCATTTACAAAATTATATATTATATTATAACCGATTTTTTTCGTTCTGTCAATCACAAGGAGCGGACAGATAAAGAAATTTTACGCCTGTCTCTCGGAATTAATGCGATGAATGACACATAAGGATTTACTGTGCATCAAAATTCAATTCATTTCGGAGAGGCTTATGTTTTATATATTCTCCCTGCTGATGCTCGCCGTGATAATGGTAAACGGCTGGACAGACGCCCCAAACGCGATCTCAAGCTGCGTTTCCACCCGATCAATGAGCCCGAAGGGGGCGGTTTGTCTTGCCGCCATCTGCAATTTCTCGGGCTGTATCGCAATGTCTCTCATCAGCTCGCGGGTTGCCGAGACGGTGTTTAACATCGTGGATCTGTCGGAGTATCCCGACAAGGTGCTTCCCTCACTTTCCGCGGGTATGTGCGCGGTGGTAATATGGTCCGCCCTTGCCAGTAAATGCGGAATACCCACAAGCGAAAGCCACGGTCTTCTCGCGGGGATCAGCGGTGCGGCATTCGCAAAGACACTGTCTCTGTCGGTCATAGATCTCGGAGAGTGGGCTGTAGTCATAGCGGGACTTGCGCTCTCGACTCTTCCCTCTTTTCTCGTGGCTAAGCTCTTATATTCCGCTATGCGCTCGATACTGTCTCATTTTCCGAGAAGGGTCGTCATAAAGCATTTCACAAGAGCTCAGATATGCAGCGCCGCGAGCAGTGCTCTGCTTCACGGTGCGCAGGACTCACAAAAATTTTTGGGAGTGTATATGCTCGGGCTCTCACTCTTGAATAACGACCTCGGCGGTGAAAGCTTTGAGATACCGATACCCCTCGTGTGTATTTGCGCCTCGGCTATGACCCTCGGAACACTCCTTGGCGGTATGAAGATAATAAAAAAAGTCGGCGTTGATATGGTCTCCCTTGACGCAGACGGCGGCACTGCCGCCGATATGTCCTCGTCGGCGGTGCTGACTCTTTGCTCATTTTTCGGAATTCCCGTAAGCACGACACACGCAAAGGCATGCGCTATGATGGGAGTCGGATCTTGCACAAAAAAAGGAGCTGACAAAAAAATCATTCTTGAAATCTTTGTGGCGTGGCTTCTGACATTTCCGATCTGCGCCGCTATCGGCTTTCTTCTCTCGTATTTTTTATTTCAGTAGACCTTCGGGAGTTTTGCAATGAAGAAAAACAATTATTTCGATACCCTTGATATTCTTGCGGCTAACGTAAAAACTGCGGTAAAGCTGGCGATACAAGGCTCAGACGATACCTTGGGGGAGCTTTCTGAGCTTCATAAAAGATCTTATACCCTTACCTCATCTCTTGATCGGCTTCTTTTTGAGGATTATCTTCCTCCCCTCGAGAGAGATAATATTGCCGCGTACGCTCACGCACTGGTTCGCGTGATCGATCTTGCAAGTGACAAAGCCGCGCTTTCGCGTCCTAATCGGCAAAAAAACGTCACCGACGAGGAAGCTCTCTGTATAGAGTTGGCAACGCAGATAAAGGAAAACACAGAAATGCTCAGAAGACTCAAAAAGCCCGCGGATATCCCCGATATACGGAAATTCCGCGAGCTTCTTCATAAATGCCGTGTTTATCACAGCAACGAGCTTGTATCGGTAGCGTCAGGCAGAACCCCACGAGCTCTCTCCGAAGCGATCCTTTCAGTAGGAAGGCTTCGCCTTGAGCTCTCATGCTGCTTCGACAAGCTGCTTGAAATAATGCTTAATAATATCTGATCATACCTTAGCGTACTCAAAGCTTCTTGAGTTTGCCTTTCTCCTCGTGAGAAATCCGAGCTTCACAAGAAGATTCAGCGTCGCGTAAAGCGATCTGCCCGAAACACCCTTCTCCGCTCCGTATTCCTTTGCGGTAAAGATATTCGGCATTCCGTCAAGCAAAAATCTGTAATCCTCTGCACCGCAAAGGCGAAAGGTTTTAATAAGTGTACGCGGAAAGAGCTCGGACTCATATCTTCCTTTTTTTCTGTATCTGAAGATTTCGTCCGAATATCGGTACTCATCAGCCGTGATATAGAGGATATAAAGCTCAAGTCGCTTATTGGCAACGAAGTCGCCTATCCTGTATATCTCCTGCATTATCTCCCACTGCTTTAACCGCTTGGGAGATTTTCTGCTTCTTATAAGCTCTCCGCTATCCTTATCCACTCTGAGTATCTGCTTTGAATATATCACGGGGTGTACCACTCTCACCTTGTATTCGGTCTCTGTCAGATAATACCTCAGCTTTTCCCTCAAGGGATAAAGACCGCCCGTCTGGATCTCGGTAAGTGTATCCCCCTCGGCAATATCAGCAACGTATTTTCCAACTCTTGCCTCATAGAGATCGGGATCGTCACAAGCAAACCGCTTCAGTATCAGGTGAAGCCTTTTTTCGTTATAAGTTCCAAGATTTGTGGTTTCGTGTGCATCTGTAAAAAATTTGTCACATATCTCAGAAAATCTTTTTTCATCGTGAAGTCTCATATTGCTATACCCGCGAATTGATTACTGTAAAGCTTGAAATATTCTCCCTTAAGCGCGAGAAGCTCCTCGTGATTTCCCGCCTCGGCAACGCTTCCGTTTTTGAGAACGACTATAACGTCGGCATCTCTTATCGTTGAAAGTCTGTGAGCTATGATAAGCGACGTTCTGTTTTTCATAAGTGCTACCATAGCTTGCTGAATATGCATCTCGGTCCTTGTGTCAACGCTTGATGTCGCCTCATCGAGAATAAGTATCTTCGGGTCTGCGAGAACGGCTCTCGCTATACTGAGGAGCTGTCTCTGACCTGCAGAAAGGTCGCTGCCCGACTCGGCAAGGACAGTCTCATAACCGTCAGGCAATCTCTCAATGAAGGTATCGGCTCTCGCGTGGGCTGCCGCCCTCTTCATATCCTCGTCACTCGCGTCCGCTCTTCCGTACTTTATGTTATTCGCGATGGTATCCGAAAAGAGCACGGTATCCTGAAGAACTATAGCAATCGCACGTCTCAGTGTATCCTTTGGAATATCCTTGATATCAAGTCCGTCAATGGTTATCCTGCCTCCGTCTATCTCATAAAACCTTGTGAGCAGGTTGACAACAGTGGTCTTTCCCGAGCCCGTAGCGCCTACAATGGCTATCTTTTGTCCTGCCTTCACCTCAAGGTCAAATTTTTTAAGCACAGGCTCGCCCTCGGTATAGGAGAAATCTATCTTTTCAAATCTGATGTTTCCTTCTATTTCACTGACCTTTATCTGTGATCTGCCGTCATCGACCTCGTCGGCGCTGTCCATAATATCAAAGATACGCTCAGCGCCCGCAAGCGCGGTAAGTATCGACGAATATTGGTTAGCTATCTCGTTTACAGGTCTTGTGAATTTCTTTGAATACTGAAGCATAGACTGAATATTTCCTATAGTAAGCCTTCTCATAAAGCTTATGGGATTGAGAATGAAAAATCCGCCGAAGACAGCTATCAGAACGTACTGAAGATTTCCGAGGAAATTCATACAGGGTCCCATTATAGAGCCCCATACTCGGGCGCTGATGCTGCATTTTTTGAATTCCTCGCTTGTCCTCGAGAAATCCTCCACCGCCTTCTCTTCCTTTCCGTATGCTACCACCGTTTTATAGGAGGTGACCATCTCCTCGACCTGACCGTTAAGCTGACCGAGAATCTTCTGTCTTCTGACGAAATACTTGCGCATAAATTTCGCCAGAGTGCCCGAAAGGGTAATAGTTATCGGAATGGTAACACAGGCAATAAGTGCCATTATCCAGTTATAGTAGACCATCATTGAGAACGCGCCTACAAGAGTCAATATACTTGATATAAGCGAGGATATCGACTGGGATATGGCGTTCGAAACGTTCTCCACGTCGTTTGTCATTCTCGACATTATATCACCGTGTCTGTGGGTGTCGGTGTATTTTATTGGGAGCTTGGATATCTTTGCGAAGAGATCGTTTCTCAGCGTGTAGACGGTATCCTGTGAAAGCTTTGCCGCAATTATTCCTTGGAAATAGTTCAACGTCGCGCTGAAAACAAAGAGCACAGCCATAACGCAAAGGTATCTTATCATTGCGTCAAAATCCACCGACAGCTTACCGCCGTTTATCTTTATCGTATCTATAGCCGCTCCCTGAAGGGCGGGTCCCGCAAGATCGCTGACCGTCACCGCTATCATTATCATCACAAGAGCAATTATCAGCATCTTGCTTCTGCCTATATAGTGGAGCAGCCTTTTAAGGCTACGTCCCGCGTTCTTCGGCTTTTCTGCGTTTACTCTCGCGCCCATAGGACCTCCGGGACGTCCTCCGCCCGGTCCGAATCCGGGAAGCTTCTGTGGAGCTTTTGGTTGTTGATTATTCATTACTTTCAGCTCCCTTCAGTTCTTTTTCGCCCTCTCTGCTCTGCATCTGAGAATTATATATATCCCTGTATGTCTCGCAGCTTATCATAAGCTCGTCGTGAGGCGCGCAGGCAACGATCGTTCCCCCGTCAATGACGGCTATCCTGTCTGCCTCCTTGACGCTGGCTATTCTCTGAGCGATCATAATTACCGTGGTATCGGCAAACTCCTCCTTCAGTGCCTTGCGAAGCCTTGCCTCAGTAGCAAGGTCAAGCGCCGATGTAGCGTCGTCGAGAATAAGTATCTCGGGATGCCGCACAACAGCTCTCGCTATAGACATTCTCTGCTTCTGTCCACCAGAAAGAGACGCACCCTTCTCTGATATGAAGGTGTCATATTTATCTTTAAATCCGTTTACAAATTCCTCTGCCTGAGCAACGCGGACAGCCGCCCTGATCTCCTCGTCGGTAGCATCCTCCTTGCCCCATTTTATATTGTTGGCTATGGTATCCGAGAAAAGCTCACTCTTCTGCATAACGTAGCTTATCTTGCTTCTGAGCTTTGAGAGCTTATAGTCCTTTATATGAAGTCCGTCGATATATACGTCTCCCTCCGTAGCGTCGTAAAATCTCTGTATCAAATTTACAAGAGAGGTCTTTCCCGAGCCCGTAGCGCCAATGATCGCCAAGGTCTCTCCCTTCTTCACCTCAAGATCTATATCGTAAAGAACAGGAAGTCCTTTTGTTCCCGGATATCTGAAGGACACGCCCTTGAACGCGACCGCTATCTCGCCGCGCTCGGCGCTTTCATTTCCGCCCACTATCTTAGGCTCTGCCGCGAAGACCTCCTCGATCCTCTTTACCGAAGCCATAGCTCTCGATATCGACTGAGACATCATCGTCAGCATCATTATAGACATAAGCACCTGGCTTACGTAGGTGATCGCCGCCATTATTGTTCCAGCGGTCATTCCCGAGCCTCCGACGTTCTCTATCTTGAAGCCTCCGACGTATATTATAACGATTATGGAAAGATTCATTACAACGTTCAGCACGGGGTGCATCACCGCCATTATCTTCTGTACGCGGTAATTCGTATCCCTGAGCTCCTTATTAGCATCCTTGAACCTCGAGGTCTCGTAGCTCTCCTTGACGTACGCCTTGACTACCCTCGCTCCGCTTACGTTCTCCTGAACCACCGAGTTCACTCGGTCAAGTCTTTTCTGTACGTTCGAAAAGATCGGCACGGCTTTTCTGAGAACAAAGAAAAGGGTCAGCGCCATAATCGGAAGAGCGCAAAGAAGCACCGCTCCGTATGTCAGATCAAGAGTCAGGAGCATAACCGTTCCGCCTATAAAGAAGATAGGCGCTCTCACGAACATTCGAAGTATCATCTCTGTAAACTCAACGATCATCGAAACATCGTTTGTCATTCTCGTCACAAGCGATCCCGTTGTGAATTTATCAGTCTGCTCAATCGAAAGAGACATCACCCTTCCGTAGGCATCACGGCGAAGGTCGTGTCCCATTCCCTGCGAGGCTCTCGCGGCAAAATACGCGCAGGTAACACCAAAAAATCCACCAACGAGGACCGTCACAAGCATAAGAATACCAAATGTGACGATCACCTGCATCGAGCCGTAGGGTCCGCTCCCATAAATGAGCTTCATAATCCTGCTTCCGAATGCCGAACCCGAAACGTCGCCGTTCTGAGCGATCCCGCAGTCAACGATGACCGTCATAAATTTTGGTAAGCTGAGATCGGCAAGTACCTCGCCCATCATAAAAAGCGGAGAAAGGATCGCGAACAGCTTATATGGCTTCAGATAGTTAAATATTCTTTTCATATCTTTTCCTCTCTTCCTTTCTCCGCTGTCATATCACCGAGAAGGTTATCTCTTATCTTTCCGAGGAGCAGCATAAGGGTCTCGCACTCTTTTTCGGTAAGTCCGCTCAAGGCAATAGTGTCCATTTCCTTTATTTTTGCGATATTTCTTCTGTCCTCTTCTCTGCCCTCATCCGTCAGATATACGCGGGTCACACGCATATCCTTCTCGTCCTTTTTCCGTTCCACAAGACCGTCCGCCTCAAGCTTTTGCAAAATAATGCTTATTGTCGGTGCTTTGAGGTGAGTGGCGTTGACAAGCTCAAGCTGCGTGACTCCGTCATTCACCGCCAAAAAGGAGAGAACCAGCCTTGTCCCTCTGTTTGAGGGCGCTTCTTCAGACTCGTTCAGCTTTCTGAGTTTTGAATGAAAAATATGTGACACATCGTGGCACATTTTCATAGGATTGTTGGTCAGCTCTTCCCTCTCGGGAGGCCTCGCCGCATCCTTAAAATTATCCTTCATCGACCTTTCCTTTCATTTAGTTAGTTTTCTAACTAATTTTATCACCCTTTTATTGAAATGTCAAGTATTTTTTATGAAAAAAGGCATATAAATAATATAAATGATCAATTTTTGTTAGACATCAAAGATCAATTTCTGAGCAAGATAATTATTGCGAGAGGATTTCGCAAATAAACGCAAACGCAAGGAAGATAATTCATGTCAAAAAAAATTATAAAATACCTCTCTACGGTCCTGCTCCTCTTCACTGTGTTCACATTCGCGGTCGGAAACGCCTACGACATTATCATTCCCGATTCGGTTGTCTGTTCCTCGGGCATCGAACTTAAAAGTTATCCGTTGCTATCGGCGTACAGCGATGGGATCGAAGCGCAAAAAGCTGAAAATTCGCTCACGGCAAAAGTCTCCTCAGATGTTAATTATAAGCTTTACGGAATAATCCCGCTGAAAACGGTTAAAGTAACCGGAGAAACACCTCTTATGGTGTTTCCGGGAGGAATGCCCTTCGGAGTAAAGTTTATGACAGACGGAATACTTGTGGTCGGCTTTTGTCAGGTAGACACCAAAAGCGGAAATAAAAATCCCGCAGAGTCCTCAGGGCTCAGAGCTAATGACGTTATAATAAAAATGAACGGCTCACCCATCACCTCCTCCGACGAGCTGACAAGCGCCGTTGAAGCCTCGGGCGGAAAGGATATAGAGCTGACATACAGACGCGACGGAAAGGAATATACCACAAAGCTCTCCCCTGCCTTTTCCGAAACAGAAAACAAATATAAAACGGGACTTTACGTCAGAGACAGCGGAGCGGGTATAGGTACAGTAACCTTTGTAATTCCCGAAAGCTATGCCTTCGCGGGACTCGGACACGGCATCTGCGACGGACAAACAGGAAAGCTGATACCGATGCAGCGAGGCTCTGTCGTGGGTGTCACTATCAACGGAGTGGTTCGTGGACTTGCGGGCTCTCCGGGTGAGGTCAAGGGATATTTCAGCTCGGGAAAAACAGGCAGCCTTCTTGGAAATACCGAGTGCGGAGTCTACGGAGTCTTCGCATCTAAGCCTCAGGGAATACACGCAGACCCGCTGCCCGTAGGAAGCCGAAGCGACGTCAAGGAAGGCAAAGCCCATATATACTGCACCCTTGATACAAACGGCGTATCCAAATACGAGATTGAAATATCCGCAATAAACAAGGATTCGACATCAAATAAATGCTTCTGCGTAAAAATAACCGACCCTGCCCTTCTCGAAAAAACGGGAGGGATAATTCAGGGGATGTCAGGCAGCCCGATCATTCAAAACGGCAAACTCGTCGGTGCCGTCACCCACGTCCTCATCAACGATCCCACCACGGGGTATGGGATATTTATTGAAAATATGCTGAATCAGATGGGAGAGCTTGCAAAGTAATAGATAAAAGTGAAGAGTGAAAAAGTAATGAGGATTTTCGCTTTGGCGAAAATCTTCCGAACCTATTCACTTTTCACTATTCCCTCTTCACTCAAAAAAGGCAATATCATTCCATATCGGTTTGATATTGCCTTGATTTTATTTTTTTATCAATTTTAATATTTGGCAGGAATTATCCTTTAAGTTTTGAACAAGGAATCCGTCTTTCGCTACGGTTTTTCCATCCGCTACCATATCCCCTTGTAAATATATCGCTTGCTCGTCGACAACTGGATACAGTAGCAAGCTATGTGCATATACTGTTTTAGTAAAGATTTGAATGACACATACATTCAAATTTGAGTCGGCGTATTCGATTGCGGTAATCGGCTCAGAATCAACAAGAATACGCGCGGTTGCGACCTTGTAAAATTCTCTGTCCTGTTTATATTGCGAGATCACGTCACCCCAACGTTTTTTGTATTCCTGAGGGAATGAAGCGATATCACAGGAAAAGCCAATCGGACCGCCAAGTATAAATGCTTCGGAAAAAGAGTCCTCGATGCCGATAAGAAAATCCCACGTGCCATTGTTGCAGTGGATCATCCGACCCGTTTTCTTGTCGGGATAAACTGGAAAATCCTCACAGTATTTCTGTACGTTCCAACGTTGTATCAATGCCGACGGCATTCGTTTTAAGGTGTCTTTGACGATTCTGATTCCCTCATACGGACCTTGATTGTCCGAGAGCCAGAAGTCGTCAAAAAGCATCCCTTGTCCAAGCTCCATGCGGTATCCGCCGCTTGCGCAGTTTGTGATATACAAATCAGGATATCTCTCACGCAAGCGCAATATAAATTCCTTCTGTCCTTGCATATATCGATAAAAAGCATTGCCCGATGGGTCTGTTGGAATGGTGCCGTTAAAGTCGAATTTCAGCCAGCCGATACTATATTTTTCGATCTGCTTGGAAATGATGTCCAACATATAGTTCACAGCATCAGTATTGGAAAAATCAAGAAATTTCTGGTTGATATAATAATCGGGATTTTGCTCGACCGCCTTTGCAGTTGGAGCAGCACGCTCCGGTTCAAACCAAAGACCGAAGATCATACCTCTCTCTCTTACACGCTCGGACAGTTCGATCAATCTTCCACACGGACCGCTGACGGTATTTTCTTCCCAATCTCCCACTTCAGCACTCCAATTTACACCATTGCCAAACCAGCCCGCATCAATCATAAATCCTTCAAAGCCCATATCTGCAGCGCAGTCAGCTTGCTTCATCAACGCATCAATGTTTAGCTGATCGAAGCAATAGAGCCATGAATTGTAAAGTATGGGCAAGGTCTTTCTTGGATAATTCCCGTTAAACCATTCGTGCAGCTTGTACG
>SVSX01000085.1 GCA_015064085.1 Oscillospiraceae bacterium
GAGGTGAACAGAGGGCGTTGCTAAGGCTGTTGAGGCTGGAAAGTCCAAGTTCGCGGGTGTTGAGGTCCTTGGCAAGAAGCTCGGTATCATTGGTCTTGGCGCTATCGGCGGTATGGTTGCCAACACAGCTGTTCACCTCGGTATGGACGTTATCGGCTGTGACCCCTTCCTCAGCGTTGACGCTGCTTGGAACATCAACCACCACGTTCACAAGGCGGCTACCTTTGAGGATATCTTTAAGAATGCCGACTATATCTCGCTCCACGTTCCCGCAACTCCCGACACAAAGAATATGATCAACGCTGAGACTATCGCAACGATGAAGGACGGCGTGAGAATAATCAACCTCTCCCGCGCTGACCTTGTCAACGCCGAGGATATGAAGGCGGCTCTCGCAAGCGGAAAGGTCGCTTCCTACGTAACCGATTTCCCCACAGATCAGATGATCGGTGTTGAGGGGGCTGTAACGATACCTCACCTTGGCGCGTCTACTGCTGAGTCTGAGGACAACTGCGCTGTTATGGCGGCTCTCGAGCTTGTCGATTACCTCGAGAACGGTAACATCAAGAACAGCGTTAACTTCCCGAATGTATCTATGCCCAGAAGCGGCGACAAGAGAGTCTGCGTTCTCCACGCGAACGTTCCCACCATCCTTTCTAAGATCACCGCTCTCCTTTCCGAGCTCGGAACGAACATCGAGAATATGACCAACAAGTCCAAGGGCGATAACGCGTATACCGTTCTTGACGTAACGGGTGATTTCTCCGACGAGGCTGTAGCAAAGCTCGAGCACGTAGAGGGAATAACAAGAGTAAGAGTTATTTGAATTTGATAAAAGAGGCTGTCATTCTCAGGTGACAGCCTCAACTTATAGGTGAGTATGAAGATAATTACGCATAAGAATGGAGTGCGGTATCTCCGCTCGGATATAATAAGCGCACCCCACGGATTTTCAACGAGGATAGGCGGCGTCAGCGAAGCTGAGCACACGAGGGGGCTGAACCTCGCCTTCGACAGAGGGGATACGAGGGAGACCGTTCTCGAAAACCTCAGGCTTTTCTGCGATGCCGTCGGCTTTTCCGCCGAACGTCTTGTGAGCCTCGGGCAGATACATTCGAGCCGAGTAATATACGTCGACGAGAATATGGCGGGGCAGGGGTATTTTCTTCCCGACTCGGAAAAGTGCGACGGATACGTTACCGACCGCGCGGGTGTGGCTATAGGCATAAAGACGGCGGATTGCCTTCCGATACTTATGGAGGGCTGCGGCAAGGACGGCGAAGTCTGTTGTGTCGGCGCGCTCCACGCGGGGTGGCGAGGCACGGCTTCGGGGATCACTGAAAACGGTGTCAGAGCAATGATCTCTCTCGGAGTGGCAAGGGAGAATATCCGTGTCGCTCTCGGTCCTGCCATCTGCGGTGAGTGCTATGAGGTGAGAGAGGACTTCCGCGATGCCTTCAAGGCGGAGATGGGGGCTGAGATGACCGAGAGATACCTCATTCAAAGCAAAGAAAAGGTCGGCGTTTTTCACACCGACCTCAAAAGGATCAATAAGGATATTTTGCTCTCTCTCGGTATTCCCCAAGAGAATATCGAGGTCTCGGACCTCTGTACCTTCTGTGAGCCAAGGCTTTTTTACTCCCACAGATACTCAAAGGGGCTGCGGGGAAGCCTTCTCTCGGTCATCTCGATGTGAGTCAATCCCAACCGAGGGGATATTCCTCAAGCGCCGAGGGATCGAACCACTTTTCGTCGAAGTAGGTCAGCTCCTTGAAATCTTCGTCGTAGACGTAGACCGAGTAACAGCAGTAGTCATTTTCCGAATAGTAGATGATCGAGCGGGTCTCAAGGGTGACAAGCGCTCCGTCGATAAAGCCGTGCTTTGCGATGGTGTGATAGGTCTCGTAGGTTTCGGGAGACTTTGAGGTCTCGGGGGAGATCTGTACCCGTCTTTCCTCGTCGGTGTAGATAAGACCGTCCTCGCCCACACTTGGGTCAGCCAGATCCGTAATTCCGTCGGCGCTCTTGAATTTTCCGTTCTCCGCGGTAAAGGCGGTGTAATGGACGTCACCGTCCTCGTCGAGAGCGAAGGGGAGGAGGATATCGGTCTCGCTGTCGGCATTGACGTCGAGAAGAAGGATCTTTGCGGAGTCGGAATAGGTCTCTGCGTCGGCGCTGAGCTTCAGTGAGCCGACTCTCGAGCCGTCTTTTTTCACGACAGCCCTGCGGACCTTGCCGAATGAGCCCTTGAAGGCTACGGTGTAGTCACCCTCGGTTGCGGTGTGGTAGGTGACGAGATTAAAATGAATATCAAGAATATTCATAAAAAGGATCAAAACAGCCAATGCTATTATGGCAACAGTGAGAATTGTGATAAAGGATCTTTTTTTGCGCATAGAAAACCTCTGAAAAACGTATTTGTTTATATTATATAATAAAACTAAAAAAAAGTAAAGGAAAATAGATAAAATTTTTTTAAAAAAGTTGTTGACAAACCAAAAAGAATGTGGTATAATCTATATCGTTCGGTAAAGAACAGAAATAAATATGCTGGTGTGGCTCAATGGCAGAGCAGCTGATTTGTAATCAGCAGGTTGTTGGTTCGACTCCGATCACCAGCTCCAAGGCGAGGCAATAGCATCGCCTGAATTTGGGGGATTTCCCGAGCGGCCAAAGGGGGCAGACTGTAAATCTGTTGTCACTGACTTCGGTGGTCCGAATCCACCATCCCCCACCAACAAAAAACGCACTTTTGTCGGTAGACAAAAGTGCGTTTTTTGAATGAAGCGCGCCTGTGGCGCATGAAAAATGAAGCAGGGCTTCGCCCTATGAAGTGTGCCTTCGGCACATGAGGATGCGAAGGCGCGCTTCGCTTCATGTTCCGCTTGCGGAACACTTCATGCGAGCGTAGCGAGTGCTTCATATCGCCGAAGGCGATGCATCATTTGACATACAAGCGAATTTATGCTATAATAAACTTAGAAAGGCGGTGAAAAAATGAAAACAGAGTCCAAAAACATATTAACGAGAGAAAACTGTAAAGCAGAGCTTATGCGGTTATCCAAAGCAAAGCTAATGCAAGATTCGGTTGTGTTGGCAGTATTACTGTTGATATTTGTTCCACTTTTTCTTTTATCGATATATTTGGCAAAATATATTTTTATTTTGGGAATTGTTTTTGCTTTGATATGTGCGATTTTTCCCGCTATGTTTGTTTATAGAATTATACGCGATGTGACGTTCTCAAAAACGATCAAGCAAAATGGCTTTTCAATTGTGAAGGATACCGTTTCTCGCATATCTCTCGATGAAATTCCCAAAAGTT
Organism: Oscillospiraceae bacterium; assembly: GCA_015064085.1. Lineage (GTDB taxonomy): Bacteria > Bacillota > Clostridia > Oscillospirales > CAG-272 > HGM12713. The sequence continues at coordinate 3,326 of SVSX01000085.1, forward strand.
ATGCCGAAGGTCGTCGTACAGTGAACGTGATTTATTTTGCAAAGCACGGAAGATGCGTTGCGCCTAAGGTAAGAACTCCATTTGACCTTTCTACCTCGGGCGATGAATTTTATCTTGTTGTCCTACATAAAAAAGAGGAAATTGTCTTTGCCTATAATTCCATGATGTACGACTGTAACGAATTAGATGTAACCTAATGAAAAATCTTAGGGGCTTCGGACACCTTTTGTTCGCAATTACCCCCATTTGGACACCTTTTATCACGTTTAAGACAAAAAAAGCACTTGCTTTAGGCTCGTTATCATAAGGATGTTTGCAAATTTCGGCAGAGAACTTGCTTTCTCTGCCGATTTGTGTTATAATGGGATGGGTGATGAAAATGGATAGTGGAAAAGAGTTACCGCAAAGAAAGCGTTTACGGTTAAAGAATTTCGATTACAGTACACCCGGGGCATATTTTATAACGATATGCACGCATAACAGAAAATGTACGTTG
>SVSX01000024.1 GCA_015064085.1 Oscillospiraceae bacterium
CTCGCTTGTAGCGGATGAAAAGACTCTGTGTGAAAGATTATCAATGGATGTAAAAAGAGGTATTCGCTCTGAAGATGTAATTGAGAGAAGCATAGCAAGAATACCGATGTATCAAGCATTGGGTACTATTAAAATTGATACAAACGCAAAAGCTGTGGCTATGATTGCAAATGAGATAAAGCAGTTGTAATACTGACAAATTCCAACCAAGTCTGCAGAACAGCGGTAATGCCTGTGTTGTATTAGTGCAGATTCAGCGCGAAAAAGCTATGAAGACCAAAATGCAAAAAATATTGACAAATTATATGTTTTATGATACGATAAATTGGTTAGGAAATTAACCGATAAACTTGATTTTAAAGAACGGAGGTTTTCAAAATGAATGAGTTTATGTGGAATGAAATAAAAAATGAAATTGATATCGAAAACTTGATGATAGAATATAGCGGATTTCACGATAGCTGTATAGTATCAATAAACTATCATAGCGGAGCATTTGTTGATGGCACGGGTGCTATGGGAAATGGCAGATTGCTTGAGCATAGCATTGAAATGGTATTACATAGTCAGTGTAATAAACCTATTGAACTTCGTTTTACAGGAGTTAGAAAATGTAATATTGTTGGCTGGGAGGATAATTATTTCTGCGACATTTTTGGTGCATATTTGAATTTTCATAGCGACCTACTTGGTAAAACTCGTGATGACAAGCTGATAGTATGGTCGAATTGGGATGATTTTGATCCCATAAATTATACGGAAGAAAAAACGATTTCCACTAACGGACAACACAGTACTTATGTAATTGCTGAAAAACTATTTTGGAGAATAATGACGGAGGACTGATCCGTAGAGACATTGAATTTCAAAATTAACAAGGAGAGATTTGAAAACCCCCGACAGATTTTGTCGGGGGTTCACTTTGCTTTTTTATAAAAAATTATCTTAAATAGCAATCTTTGAAAAATACTCGGACGACTCGCTTGCTGTATTTTTTTGGATTTCTGCCTACGACGATAGAAAATGCAACAAACATCCACCAGACAAGACACAAAATAACCGTAATAACAACAATCGGTGAATACGCTTGTCTATGGATCGATCATATAAAAAGTGTATTATCAGAGTATGTTGCCCGTAGCAATTAATCTGTAGTTGTTTGAAGAGATACTCATCTTTTCATTTCCGTAGGGAAGAACATCTCCCTCAAGCTCCTCTATTCTGTCTATCTTGCCGTCAGCATAGTCGAGAAGCCTTCTCTTACAAGCGCCGAGTCTACGTATAACTCCGCCTATACGTATATCCTGAACGTCAAATCCGCTTGTCTTGTTATCCAAGAACCACTGCTTTTCAAATGCCTTGCCGAATATATCAACAAGCTTCATTGCCGCCGTGTAGTCCTCGTTTGCGAGTCTGCGGAGCTCTTCCTTATTGCCCTCGTTGTAGGCTTTGCGGGTCTTTACGCCAAGCTCATACTTGACAGCAAGTGCGTCGCAGAGCTTCGCCTGCGTGTCGAAGAGATAACCGTATTTGCGGCTCTTTTTTGCGACCTCGTGCAGCTGCTTCGCGTGGTCGGCGTATATAGCACCGCCGCCCTCGGCGACAGTGTAGTCGTGGAAGCCGTTGAAGCAATCGGAGAAGAGCATATATTTTGAGGGGTCTTTCGGAAAATTGGTCTGCTCGTTGCCCGTTATCTCGTTCGGAAGGTCTATCTTCATAAAGTCGTCATAGGATATTCCTATAAGTCTCTTGAATTTTTCTTTAATAATATTTTCGTCGGTTATGCCCTTGGCGTATTGAGCAATGTAGAAAAGGGAGGGGAGCTGAGCGAAATGAGAGCATTCGCCGCCGTTATCGCCCCACATCGTCATAAACATATGGCGAACGTTGTTTTTCTTGCAGGCGTCAATGGCGGGGAGCATAGAGGTGAGCGTGAACTTATTGAAGGGAGCAAAGCCGAGCCATGACCAAGAGCCACCCGCAAACCAATATTTCTTTGAAAGCTGAGAATGATTGTACATCATATCTCCGTACTTTTCCTCGGATGTCTGGTAATAGTCCCAATATACGGGGATGACAGACTTGGGAAGCGCGTCAACATATTCCTTTGGCACTTCGGTCTTTCCCGTATAGTAACGTCCATTATTCCAGGGGCGGAAGAACATATCCGACCACATCATAGACTCGTAGCCGTACTTTTCAGCTATTTGACAAACACGTGTCAGGTGGCGCTTCATAATTACGTCGACAGTTTCGTATCCGTGGATATCCAGATGCTTTCCTCTTCCGAGCATATGCGCCTCGTCCATACCGATATGTATCTTTCTCGACGCGAAGCATTCTGAAAGGGTCTTGAACATATGCTCGATAAGCTCGTAGGTGCGCTCGTCGTCCACAAGCAAAATATCGTCGCAATCTATAGGGAAGGTCTTCCATCTTATGGTGGCGTTCAGGTGCGCGAGAGTCTGAATGCAGGGAATAATGGTAATTCCAAGCGACGTGGCGAAGGCATCAAGCTCCTTCATCTCATCCTTTGTATATCTTCCTCTCATATAGCCGAAATAGGGCTCACCGTCAACCTCGTAGGTGTCCTCGGTGTAAAGCATAACGCAGTTATAGCCCATCTTCCTGAGTATAGGAAGGTATCTCTTCAGTCCATCAACACTCATTACCGAGTTTCTTGACATATCTATCATTACGCCAAGAGTTTTAAACTTAAAATTTCCCATAACACTCTCCTGTTTTATCTGAATTTGTTATTTGGTGAATATCCCACCGTTAAGTGAATTATATCATAAAAAAAAACCAATGTCAACAGATTTAAGTATTTACTTTTCGAGACCCTTGTGATATAATTGGCCTGTATTATTTAGTGCCAAAATTGGAGGCGAAGATATATGGGAAATATAATTGATATATTACGTTCGGTAGTTACAAACGGTATTTTTATTCAGGCTCTTGGCTTCCTTGGAATGTTTGTACAGATATTCAGTATGCAATCCAAGGAATATAAAAAGGTCATAGGTATGACGATCTCGGGTGAGCTGATATTTGGATTTCAGCTTTTGTTGCTTGGTGGAATTACGGGAGCGGCTACGAATTTCGCTGCCTGTATAACAAATATAATATATTTTATAAGGATCAGACAGAAAAAGAGCACAACGGTTTTTCAAGTGATCTTCGGTATTCTTTTTGTCGCTATCGGACTTTTAACGTGGGAAGGACCGCTGAGTCTGCTTGTTATCGCTGCCAAGCTGGTTTCCACAGTTTCCTACGGAATGAAGGATACAAAAATTATAAGGCGTTTAAAGCTCATATCGATGCCCTTGTGGTTGATCTACGATGTCTTGCATTTCTCGATAGGCGGAATGCTTAACGATCTTATGGTGATAACCTCAACGGTTATAGGAATAATAAGGCTCGATATAAAAAGAGAAGAAAAAACCGAGTCATAAGAAAAAAGTGGCTGTCACAAATGCGAATTTGAGACAGCCACTGTTAGGGGATAGTCAGATTTGAGCAAGAAGCGTCGTTCTTCGGGGCGTGAGGCGTACAAAGGTACGTCGAGCCCCGAAAACGGCGGTAGAAAAAGTCCATAAAGATGGAGAATTTCGAAGAAATTCAACCTATTAGTGTTTCATTTGCGTTTTTTTGTAGCAAACGGGATCTTTTTATTTATTTTCGGACTTTTTCGGTCTTGCCAAATGTGACAGCCCCTGCTATTGGAATATCAGAAGAAAAATCCTGCAACCTCATATATTGCCTTACCGTCAATGTAGTGCTGCTTCACCGCTCTTTCGAGTCTTGTGTTCTCGGGGAGAGTGTTGAGGTCAACGTCGGGTTTTGTGTGGTAAAGGAAACCGAAAACGGCATTTCCGTCACTCGGCGAGGGGAGCTTTCTGTATCTCGCCTCAAATTTTCCCATATTGGAATCCTTGCCTACGAAATCAGCAAGCTGGGGATCGAGAAGCCAGCTATGGCAACAAAATGCCTTGTATTTATGCTCGGGGAAATACTCGGCAAGTATCTTTCTCATATTCGATATCGAAAGGTCGACAAGCTCCTCGGTAAGACCTCCACCGTAAGGAATATGTATACCTACCGTAGTGTCACCGGGGGCAAGTATCATTTCCCACTCGGATTTCTTAAGCGTGACACGCTCCTTCATCACAAGACCGCGCTCGTCAACGGGATATCCCTCATAAGCATCGTCGGTCTCAATATAATTAACGTCAAACGAGCCCTCTTCGTCCTCATAATGCTTTGTTCCAAGAACATGTCCCGAAGCGTGTGCCACGATATCGCAGGCAAGTACGACCATCTCTCCCACCTTGTTCTTGAATACCCTCGCGCGTCTCGAGAATTTAGCTATAAGATCCATCTCCAGACGGTTTACTCTTATAAGCTGACCGTTAATGGCGAGCTGAAACCAAGCGATGAGATGATATCCGGGGTTTCCGTCATTGCGCATCTTATATTCGTCGATTCCGTTTTCGGGAAGTCTCATAATGCTTACGATAAGCTCATCGGAAAGCTTTTTAGCTTTCAGTATTTTATAAGAAAGGTCAGCCTGCGAGCAGACCGCAAGGGCTGTCAGCATATCGTAGGCAAGATCGTGAGAGCCGTCAGCGGTTTTGGGATATGATATCTCCTTCATATCAGCCTTTGTATTTTCAGGATCATTGAGTGAGACACAGAGGAGCGCGAGGAAGCGTGAAAGATATTCGTTCCTTCCGACAGCCGCAGCCGCCTCCTTGTAAAGATCTCTGTACTTAATAAGTATAGAATACTTTTCACCTATCTCATCATAATATGCGGGGTCTGTATATCTGCAACCGTTTTGATCAAAATCTGTCATTACAGAATCATATATACTCTCCCAGCGCTGAGGCCATTTTTCGCAGTTGAGTGCGCTCATAAGTTCTTTAAGTTCAGGATACATAGCTATTCACCTTATCTCTTTCTCGCTATAACAGCGGCAAATCCAAAGGGCTTTATATAGTCAATGACGGCGCTTCTCGCTCCCGTCTGTCTGCCCTCACAGTTTATAAATTCTATATTCTCAGCGTCATCACCGAAGGTGATCTCGGCATTAAATATCTCATCAGCGTGGATATTGAAATATCCTACCGCCAACTCTCCGTCATCCTCACGGGCAATCGCATAAAGATGGGGATTTCCAATGCAGCTCGCGGGTGCTTCCTTGCCAAGCCAACAGAGATTGTCACGTATCAGCGCTCCGCGGGAGTATGACCAATAGAAGGACGAGCTGTCCTTCTGCTCCTCGCCGACAAATGCGAAAACAAGAAATCTTTGACCCTTTGCGTTTTCATATCTGTAAGCCGAGGGAACTTTTATGACCTCGGGCGGATATCCCTCTATCTCAAAGAAGCTTATCGGATCAGCGCCCTCTTTAAGCTCGAGAATGCGAGGTCCTGCGCTGTCAAACGGGAGGTCATCGGGATATCTTCCTTTGAAGGTCTCCATAAGCACACCGCAATGTGTATTAAGTGACACACTCTTGAGTCCTACGTCAATGCCTCTGGCTTCAAGTATTTCCGCCGCCTTTGTATCAAGTATGAATCCACCATCAATATCCTCAGCGGAAAGGTATTTTGCGTTCTCTCCGAAAACTATGCCGCAGATTCCCTTACCCTCATATACCGTAGGTATGGCATTTGACGTGAGCATCGCCTGCGCATCGGAAAACATAGTTGCTGCCATTACAGGCTTATGCCCCGTATATTTTTCGGGAAGGTCGAAGTTGCGGAATTTTCTCATTTCCTCATAAACTCTAACACCAACGCTCGTCTTTCCCTCAAACGCATTCGCGATCTTTTCGTAAAGGGGCTTATTGCGCTTATGTATATCTACATAATAGCTGTCGTACTCGGGCTGACAGGAATAATTATAAACGTATTTAAAATCGGATATTCCCTCTACCATAAGGGCCATATCGTATATCTCGGAATGTACCGCGGGAGAGTGGAATCTGTCTCTCGGGAAGGTATCCGATTCTCCGAAAAGATCAATGCCTCTTCCCTTTGCCCAAGCATTCTGCATTCTGACAGTCTCAATTATCGTCTGAAGAGTCTGCCTGGGGATTCGGTTGGTCGATATCCAATAAGGAGCACCTGTAAAGCGCAGGAAGGGCTTATTATTTCCCGCAAGTATCTCGGTGAGCTCAAGAGCGTCCGCGCCCTCAAGATCCCAGGAGGTATATCCCGAGCAAAAGCCGACACGTACCGAGGGATCAACTCTGTCAACTCCCTCGCGTATCTTACGGGCGAAATGCTTCATACTTTCGCCCATCACCTTTATCCAGGCGTCTCTGTATTTACTTGCGCCTCCCGTAAATACCTTCTTCTCAAGCTCCTCTATCCTTATGTCCTCACCCAGCTCCTCGCGAAGCTTTGCCATATGAAGATCACAAGCGCAGCCAAGCCCCGGTCTCACACAAAGGCAGAACTCATCGTCGAGCATTATCATCTTCATACCGCTTCTCGCTATATCCTCAACAAGACCGCTCATCATCTCGGTATAGCTTTCGTCAAGAGGACAGATAGCATCGTCAAGTTCCTTACCCGCTATCGATCTTATCCTCGTATATTTCTCCGCTATCCTTTTATTCATTGGTCTTTGCGGATCGCCAAAGCCAAGTGAGCATATCCACGAACCGACCTCAAAGCCTTCCGATTCATAAAGCTCACGCTTCCTTTTGAGATTTGCAAGCTGCTCCTCTCTTATCTTGCCTCTTTCAAAGCAAAATCTTCCGTTGTTAGTAATATATACTCTCTGTACTCCCATTTCGTGGAGATCATTTATTACCTGCGCATCATTAAGCAAAGGATTTGCCGAAATAGGAACATATAGATTTCTCATAGTTTTTCCTCCCCAAAAAATCACTAAACTACACGTTCATTATAACATATCAAGTTTTTTTGTCAATAAGAATTAATAAAAAAAACCGTTGTTTTTTACACATCGGTTTTTTTATTGAGTTACTGTTATTTGGAGCTCACTGACACCGACATCCAAAAATCCCGCAAGATCATCCTCTGCGAGAGATTCTCCGTTGATTGCTGAATTATGCAAGGTCAGTGAATTCACACCCGTATGTGAGATATCGAAGCTTTGTCCGTCAAGATTACCCACAACACCGAAAACCCCTACGTACGCGAGAGCTGAGTCTCCGAGGGCTACGGGCGGGTCTGTAAAATCTTCCGCACACGTTGAAACAGTAAGATTTAAAACGGTGTGTCCTCCTCCGTCAAGGTTTCCCACAAAGGGATATTCCGCTATCCCGATAGGCGGCAGGGTGTATCCTGCCATATCGATATCCGCCGATATACGGAAATATACAGTGCCTCCGCTAAAGTTACCCATATTCTGAAGCCATACGAAATTATAAAGCTGTATGGGTGTACTTATTTCATAGGGCTGTGCCTCACTTCCGTCTCCCGAATTGAAATAGCTTACTCCAACTCCGCCGTAAATTCCGAGCTCTGAGCTCACGCCACCCTCGAAAAACCAAGCGTGACTTACAGTAGAAAGAGTCATAAGAAGACAGAGAAACACCGCAAGGGTTACTAAAGAAAGCTTTCTTTTCATCATTATCATCAAGCCTCCTTTTCAAACAAACCGATATTAAGTGTTGAAAGATCGTTTTCGATATCAAGCTCGGCGACACCGTTTTCCGATGTGACCTTCTCAACAAGTAAAGGATCATAGGTTATAAAAAGATATACCCGAACAAGCTCTTTTCCATCAGTGCTTACTATATCCGCGTCTGTGTAGTCCAAGGAAAGAATTATACTGTCATTCTTCCTCAACGTGTCACCCTCGAGCGTCGCAAAGCATTTGCTGTGAACGGTTGAGTTATCTTTCGGATACGACAAAACTGCATCGTAGTATTTTTCGGAAAAGCTCTCGAAAAGTTGATTATCGGCAAGGTCTTTCATATCGCTGTCAGCAAAAGCAGAAAAGCGAAGAATGCTTGAGGAAAGAGGAGACGCAGGCTCGGCAAAGAGCTGAGTATTCCTTGTAAGCTCAAGGTTAATACTTCCCTCTCTCAAAATATCGCCTCCGTATATATCGATTTTCACAAGAAGCGAGGCATATCTGTTTCTGCCTTCAAAAAACATATCGTATCTGTTCATCTCTACCGAGGAAAGCGAAAGCTCATTCCCCTCACCGTCGGTAGTAACACACTCGCCAATATACGGATCGTATTTATATATAGTAAAATCGGCATAGGGATTTTGAGATGCCGAAGCCCACATTCCGAGAGCACGGATATTCTGAGGAATAGCAAACCAGGCTTTACCGCTGCCAATACAAAAAAGAGCGACAAAAACAAAGCACAAAACAGCCGATAAGACACTCACCAACAGGTGATGCGCTCTCAATGCCTTCACATAATCAACTCCTCTCAGACGATCCTACAAAGAAAAATCCCGAACCGCAAGTCGCAGCTCGGTGATCCTGCTCCATTATGCTTGATTTTAGCATATCTTGATTTCTTTGTCAAGAAAAATTTCCTACTGAATACGGCTATTATTTCCAAAACAGTTGAAAAAAATTAAAATTTGTGATATAATGACAGATAATAATATATGAAAGGTACTACCTGCTTATGTCATTTCTTTATTTTCTCGAAGGAATAAGATGCGGATTTTTCGACATCTTCTTTTCCGTCGTGACTCTCTTCGGTGAAGAGACTCTCTTTATGGCATTCGGAATGATCATATTCTGGTGTGTCGACAAGTACAAAGGATATTATATTCTTTGCGTCGGCTTCCTCGGAACGGTCATAAATCAGTTTTTGAAGATGCTATTCAGAATCCCGCGCCCTTGGGTACTTGATCCGAATTTCACTATTGTTGAATCGGCAAGAGAGGCGGCAACGGGATATTCCTTCCCAAGCGGTCACACCCAGACGGCTGTTGGTCTTTACGGAGGAATTGCCCGTATATCAAAAAAGCGGTATGTGATACTCCCCGCCGTCGCTCTCTGTGTACTTATCCCGCTTTCAAGAATGTATCTCGGAGTTCACACGCCCGCCGACGTTCTTGTTTCAACAGCTATCGCCCTTGCACTTGTTTTCGGTGCTTACCCCTTCTTTATGAAGGCAAAGGAAAAACCGTTTATAATGTACGTACTGATATCAGCGCTTATGGTACTTGTTGTTGCCTTTCTGCTTTTCGTTTGTTTTTATGAATTTCCGAGCTCCTGCTATCTGGAGGAAAATATACATAATATTGAATCGGCAAGAAAGAACGGATTTACCCTTCTCGGCTGTCTCCTTGGACTTATCGTTACCTATACAGTTGACACCTTGTATATCAAGTTTGATACAAAGGCGGTTTTTTGGGTACAGATAATAAAGGTAGCGGTTGGAATATTGCTCGTTCTTGCAGTCAAAGAGCTTCTTCGCGCTCCCATCGACACTATCTTTAACGGCTCGCTCGTTGGAAGATCTGTCAGGTATTTCCTTATGGTCATTGTGGGCGGTCTGCTCTGGCCGATGAGCTTCAAATGGCTTTCTAAGCTTGGAAAAAATAAATCGGAGGATATAAAATAATGGAATTCAGCGTTAACAGCCCAATATTATTTGTTATTGTCGGCGCTATCATTGCTCTCGTTCTTGCGCAGTCGATATTCTTCCTCGTCCGCGCTGTAAAGAGAGCAAAGGAGCTTGGCATTTCGGGCACTACCGTTAAAAAAACTATCAGCTCCGCGGCGGTCTTTACAATAGCTCCCGCTGTTGCCGTGCTCGTGGGAGTTGTGGCACTCTCGAAAAGCCTTGGTGTAGCCCTCCCTTGGCTTCGGCTTTCGGTCATAGGATCTATCACCTATGAGACGGTTGCCGCAGGAAACGCGCTTGAAGCGGCAGGGCTCAACGCGGGAACAACACTCACCGATCCATCTATATTCGTTACAGTCGCTTGGGTCATGACGGTGGGTATCGCAGCGGGACTTGTTTTCGTTCCCTTTGTAACCAAAAAGCTCCAGTCGGGACTTTCAAAGATCGGTATGAAGGACAAGCGCTGGGGAGAGATCTTCAACAACGCAATGTTTCTCGGTATGATATCCGCCTTTCTCGGATACGTCTTCTGCGATGTCGGACTTGTGCTCAAGGGAGATACCTCGGGGCTTATCCCCGTCTGTGTAATGGTCGTGTCAGCAATAGTTATGGCGGTTTGCGGACTTATTTCTATGAAGGCTAAGGTGCGTTGGCTTCAGGACTACGCCCTTCCCTTGAGTCTCGTCATCGGAATGGCTTCGGCAATTCCCTTCAATATGCTTCTGGGAGGTTGATTAAAATGAAAAAGAACACAGATACATATATGGACAGCGTCCACAGATACGGACGCATCTGGGGAATTGCGGTTGCGATCGTCCTATTTCTTTTCCCCATCGCTATTTCCCTCATATTTGACACGTCGCCCGACGTAGAGATACTCATCAAGGGTATACTCGCGACAGCGCCTATGTATTGGGCTGTGGGAATAGTCGAAATATTTACATATGTTCCTATGCTTGGCGCGGGCGGAACGTATCTTTCATTCGTCACGGGAAACATCTCCAACCTCAAGCTTCCCTGCGCGGTCGACGCAATGGAACGCGCGGGAGTCAAGGCTTCAAGCGAGGAGGGTGAGGTCATCTCCACGATCTCTATCGCGGTATCGAGTATTGTAACAACGGTGATAATCATTATCGGTGTTATTTGTATCGTTCCGCTCACCCCCGTTCTCGAATCCCCCGTACTTGAGCCCGCTTTCTCTATGATACTCCCCGCGCTCTTCGGAGGACTCGCGGTCGTATTCATTTCTAAGAACGCAAAGCTCTCTATAGCGCCTATAGTCCTTATGCTCGCGCTCTTTATCTTTGTTCCCGCGCTTAACGCGTCGACTGTCGGAATTATGGTTCCTGTCGGAGTCCTCTTCACTGTAGCAGTGGCAAGAATACTCTATAAGAAAGGAATTCTCTGATGATGTGGTATTTACTTTTACTGATCCCCGCGGCGATACTTGTGTTTCTGTTTGTGATCGTACTACGCGCCGTAAATTTCAAGCCTCTCCCCCAGCCAGAGATATCGGAAGAGGAGCAGGCATTTGACAGAGAGAAAGGCATTGAAAACCTCGCTGAGCTTATAAAGTGCAAAACGGTATCCTACCGCGATCCCGAAATGGAGGATGATGGCGAATTCAAAAAGCTTGTTGAGCTTCTCCCCTCGCTTTACCCCAACGTATTCAAGGTATGTGAATTCAAGGAAATGACAGACAGAGGTCTTCTCTTCCGTTGGAAGGGCAAGAATGACGGCGATCCTGCTGTGCTTATGGCGCATTACGACGTTGTTCCCGTAAACGAGGATCAGTGGGAGCTCCCCGCCTTCGAGGCGATAATCAAGGACGGCTGCCTTTGGGGCAGAGGTACACTTGACACAAAGGTCACCTTCAACGGTATCCTTACGGCGGCTGACACACTTATCGCAAAAGGCTTTACACCCGAGCATGATATTTATTTCGCGTTTTCGGGCGGTGAGGAGGTAAACGGCGAGGGTGCTGTCAGAATAGTTGATTATTTTGAGGAAAATTCCATCGAACCCGCATTCGTTCTTGACGAGGGCGGTGCTGTGGTCGAGAACGTCTTCCCAGGTGTCTCAAAGCCCTGCGGTCTTATCGGAATTGCCGAAAAAGGTATGATGGATGTTCAATACACCGTAAGGACTAACGGAGGACACGCATCAGCCCCAAAGCCCAACGGTCCTGTTGATCAGCTTGCTAAAGCTTGTGTCAACGTGCTGAAAAATCCCTTCTCGGCGCATCTCACACCTCCCGTTGCTGAAATGTTCAACACTCTCGGAAGATACTCCTCCTTTGTTTATAAGATAATTTTCGCGAATATAAAGATATTCCTTCCCGTTCTCGATATGATCTGCAAGAAGAGCGGAGGTGAGCTGAATGCTCTTATGAGAACGACAGTTGCCTTCACCCAGATGAGCGGATCTGCGGCTTCAAACGTTATTCCTCCCGAGGCATCTGTTGTCTCCAACATAAGGCTCAATCCCTATGATAACGTAGACGGAGCTATGGAGCATCTGAAAGCTGCCATCGACAATGAAAAGGTTGACGTTTCTCTCATTCACGGAATGAATCCCAGCCGCATCTCGACCACGGATTGCGAAGGCTGGGAAAAGGTATCAAGCGCAGTTGCATCCACGTGGAAGGGCTGTATTGTAGCTCCGTATCTTATGGTTCAATGCTCCGACTCAAGGCATTGGGGGCGCATATCCGACAAGGTTTACCGCTTCTCCGCTATGGATCTCACAAGCGAGGAACGCTCCACAATTCACGGAAACAATGAAAGGATAAGGCTTGACTCTGTAGGCAGAACGATAGAATTCTATCTGAGGCTTATGGAAAAATGCTGATTTATAAAGTGGCTGTCTCAACGTATATTGAGACAGCCACTTGTACGTTATTCTCTTAGATTTTTTCACCTTTTGTAAGCTGAGCCATATACTCTCCCGGGGTACATTGAAATTCATTATAGAATGAACGGTAAAAGGTACGCATTGAGTTAAAGCCGCTCTCAAAGGCACAGTAGGTTATGCTATTTCCCTTTTTCTGCATAAGAAGTATTGCCTCCTTGAGACGAACGATAGTCAGATACCGATTGATACCGATCTTGAAGCAGGATTTGAAATACCTTGAAATATAGCTCGGGTTGTATCCAAATACGGCTGATATCGAATTGAGCGAGATGTCTTCCTTAAAATGCTCGTTTATATAAAGCAATATACGGGAAGAAAGCTGTGTTTCCATTTTCTCAGCGACCTGCTCGAAGCTTATTGACTCCATCACGATACCAAGAATAACGTAAATATATCCAAGTGTCTTTATATTATTGCCGCTATCCTTTATTATCTCGTCATAACACGCCCTTATCCTTTTTGCCGCTTCGGGATCTCTTATAAATGAGCTTGTTGCCCTTTTATTCTTGATTGCATCAAGAAAATCCTTACACATATGGGTTGGTATTATCAAAAGACTCGCCCGTGTATTCTTGCTACTGCTATAGTAATGCGAGTCATAGCTGAGGGCCACAGATATCTCTCCCTTTTTGAGTCTCGCGTATTTATCGTTTATCCAGACATCGAGCTCTCCCTCATCAACAATATACAGCTCAATAGGCGAATGAAAATGCAGACCTCCCTTGGGATTTTCATATTGCTTGTAAAAAAGCTCGTCGTGTTGTTCTCTCCATAAGCCAAATTCAGTCTTCACAAAGGACCTCCGTAAAAATATGGCACAAAACAAAAAGATTTTGGCAAGATTTTATCATTTTTTTATGTTATTATTATAACGCCCAAAGCAATGAAAGTCAATATAACAAAGGAGATTTTTATGCTTTTTTCAAAAAGAGGTTTGTTTAAAATAATCTTCCCTCTTATAATTCAGCAAGCCCTTGGCGTGACTATAGGCATGGCTGACTCGATGATGGTTGCAAGTGCGGGTGAGGCGGCCGTTTCGGGGGTCTCACTTGTAAACACCCTTGACCTTCTGTTGATATACACATTTTCTGCCCTCGCCTCAGGCGGAGCTATCGTTGTATCACAGTTCATAGGAAAAAAAGATATAGAATTGGCAAACAAAGCATCCAAACAGCTTATATATGCCGCAACGGGAGTTGCACTTTTCGTCTCACTTGTGGTTATCATTTTGCGGTATCCACTTCTCGATCTGCTTTTTGGAAAGGTGGAAGCGGACGTTATGTCAAACGCTCAAAGCTATTTCTTCTTTGTTGCGCTCTCCTTCCCCTTCCTCGGTCTTTACGACGCGGGCGCTGCTATATTCAGGGCAATGGGTAACTCAACGATCTCCATGGTAGTATCACTCTTTATGAACCTTGTTAATATAGCGGGAAACGCAATACTCATTTTCGGCTTTGGAATGGGGGCTGCGGGTGCTGCCATAGCAACGCTTTTTTCAAGAATAGTCGGATCGGTAATAATCACTGTGCTTTTACATAATAAGAAAAATCTTATTTACGTTGAGCATATCCTACACTACCGCCCCGATTTCAATATAATAAAAAGTATTCTCAGGGTGGGCATTCCAAACGGCGTGGAAAACAGTATGTTCCAATTTGGAAAGCTACTTACGCAAGCACTTATTTCGGGAATGGGAACAGCGGCAATTGCAGCAAATGCAGTTGCGCACACTATGGCAACCTTCCAATATATGCCCGGCAACGCTATCGGACTTGCAATGATAACCGTTGTCGGACGATGTGTTGGCGCGGAGGAAAAGGAGCAAGCTAAAAAATATGCCCGTATTCTTGTTGGTATAACTTATCTCTGCCTGTGGGTGATCGTCATTTTCACATTCGTATTCTCAAAGCAGATAATTCATATATATGGACTTTCTCCCGAATCCGCGAAGCTTGCCAATAAGCTGATCATCTATCACGCTGTAAGCGCCGCGTTGATCTGGCCTATCGCATTTACACTTCCGACCTCCTTCAGAGCGGCAAGTGACGTAAAATTCACCCTTATTGTTTCTGTTTTCTCTATGTGGGTTTTCAGAGTCGCAACAAGCTATATCCTTGCACTTGAGAGCATTTCACTCTTTGGTTTGACTATCCCCGGCTTTGGACTTGGCGTTATGGGTGTATGGGTAGCCATGACGATCGACTGGGTCTTCAGAGCGTTGCTCTTTGTCATAAGACATTTCAACGGAAAATGGCTGACCAAATATAAGCCGATCACCTAAAAAAATAACAAAAAAGCACCTATGACACGACCGAGCGCCGTTGTCATAAGTGCCTTTTGTTTATTTTTCCTTTATTTCTCTGTTTATTTGATCTGCGTATCTTACAGCCGCCATTGCATCTTTTGCGTACTTATCAGCGCCTATCGCGTCGGAATATTCCTGATTGAGCACAGCGCCTCCGACCACGATCTTACACCATGGAGCTTTGGATCTGAGCAGTCTTATCGTCTCCTCCATAGCGGGGACGGTGGTAGTCATAAGCGCGCTGAGTCCCACTATAGGCGCGTGGAGTCTCACCGTCTCGGCAACGATATCCTCGGGAGGCACGTCACGACCGAGATCACTCACCGCAAAGCCATAATTTTCAAGTATAAGCTTCACGATATTCTTTCCGATATCGTGAATGTCTCCCTTTACCGTTGCTATGACAAAGCTACACTTATCAGCCCCGGTATCGGTAGTCATTTTTGACTTAATGACCTCAAAGGCAGCTTTTGCAGCCTCGGCACTCATAAGGAGTCCCGGGAGATAGACCGTCTTATTTTCAAATCCGACGCCAACCATATCGAGAGCGGGGATTATCTCGCGCTGAACGATCTCAAGCGGGTCTATATTATCAAGAAGCACAGAGGTGAGCTCGGCTGCCTTCTCCTTGAGTCCCTTTATTATCGCTCTTTGAAGCTCAGAGGAATATTCGGCTTCAAGGGGAGCGGATATCTTTTCTTCCACCTTTGTTACATTCTCCTGCAAGGAGGATGCAAAGCTTATATAATCGGCACAGTTATCATCAATCCCCGAGAGGGCTCTGTAGGAATAATAGACTTTCATCATTTCGTATGAATATGGGTTCATTATTGCCGCCGAAAGTCCCTGAGCGAGGGTCAGGGCAAAGAACGTGCCGTTCACAGCGTCACGCGCGGGAAGTCCGAAGGAAACGTTGGATATCCCAAGGGAGGTATGACAGCCGAGGCTGTCCTTTATCAGTTTCACCGCTCTCATTGTCTCAAGGGCGGCTTTTTTGTCGGCACTTACCGTCAGCGCCAAGGGGTCGAATATAAGATCCTTTTTCTCGATTCCGTAGCTTTCCGCAACCGATAGAATATTTTTCGCTATTTCAAGGCGCTCCTCGGCTGTTTCGGGGATTCCACGCTCGTCGAGTGTCAGCGCAACCACAAGTCCTCCGTATTTTTTCGCCAGAGGAAATACTGCCTCCATCGACTCTTTTTTGCCGTTCACGGAGTTTATCATTGCCTTTCCGTTATAGCGGCGCAGTGCCGCCTCCATAGCGACGGGATCGGAGGTGTCTATTTGAAGCGGAAGGTCGATGATCGCCTGAAGCTGACATACCGCCTGCTTTAACATCTCGATCTCATCGATATCCGGAAGACCTACATTTACGTCAAGAACGTGAACGCCCTTCTCTTGCTGAGCAATTCCCTCCTGCAGTATATAGTCGATATCGTGAGCCTTGAGCGCTTCCTTAAAGCGCTTTTTACCGGTGGGATTTATCCTCTCACCTATTAGTATCGGCTCGTTGCCAAACTCAAGGGCGTGGGTGTATGAGGAGATGAGTGTGCCTTTCTTTTTTTCTCTCTTCAAGGGCTTAATATCCGCCGTAGCCCTGACAGTGGCAGAGATATATTCGGGAGTAGTTCCGCAACAGCCACCAACGATGCTCACGCCCGACCCAACAAGCGCCTGTATCTCCTCAGAGAATTCTTCAGCGCCGACGTCATAAACAGTCTTACCGTCAACCGCCTTAGGAAGTCCCGCATTTGGCTTGAGAAGCACCGGAACACTTGCGTATCTGAGATATTCCTCGATAACACCTCGGAGAGCGCGCGGACCGAGAGAGCAGTTCGCTCCAATAGCATCAGCGCCCATTCCCTCGAGCATTGCAACCATAGCCGCGGGAGACGCGCCTGTCATAAGCTTTCCGTCCTCACCGTATGCGTTTGAAACAAATACGGGCAGCTCGGAATTTTCCTTTGCCGCAAGAAGCGCCGCCTTTGTTTCATAGCTATCGTTCATCGTTTCTATCATAATAAGGTCAGCGCCGTATTTTACGCCGAGCTTTACCGTCTCGGCAAATACCGCCACCGCGTCCTCAAAATCAAGATCTCCATACGGCTTCAGCATCCTGCCTGTAGGACCGATATCGAGAGCCACCCATTTAGGCTGAGCGCCAAGGCTTTCCTCAGCGGCATTCCTTGCATTATTGATTGCCGCCTTAACTATATTATCAAGCTCCTCGGGTGAAAATTTAAGTGTATTCGCCCCGAAGGTATTGGTATTCACCACGTTGCTTCCCGCATCATAATAGCCTTTATGAATATCCTTTATTATATCGGAATGAGTCATATTCCATATCTCGGGTAGCTCCCCCGCACGAAGCCCTCTTGCCTGGAGCAGAGTTCCCATTCCTCCGTCGAGGTAAAGTATATTGTTTTTTATATATTCGGTTATCTTCATTTTTTCTCCTATCAACAATCGGTCTTATATATTCCGATAATTGCCGTCACCGACTTTGATGGCGACATCACAAAGCTTTCATTAAGGGTAAGTCCTATTTTTTTGTAACACTCAAGCGCCGAAAAAATGTCTCTCTGTGTCTCGAGCGTAAGATCTCCGTATCCCGGGCTGAAACGCTGAACGACAGAAAAGCCCTCTTCCGAAAGCTCATTTTTCATATCCTCGAAAAAGGCATCGCAAAGCGCCTCTATCCGCTCTCCGCCGTATGCCTGAAGCATAAGAGCTCTTGCGGGTGATATAGCTGAATATCGCGTGATCAATCGGTCAAGTCCGAGTCCCACCGTCGCGCCAAAAATTATTACCTGTTCGCATCCCCCAAGGACTTTTGAGAGAGAGTCCGAGAAGAAAACAAGTCCACCAAGAGAAATTTTGTTTCCACAAACGTCAAGTGGAAGCCTACGGTAGCAGACCTTGTAGGTAAGCTTTCCCTCACATTCGGCTATACAAGAGGAAAGAAGCGCCGAAAGCTCGTCCGAAGCGTCTCCTCGCCTCACTCCCGCGTAACGTAAAATCTCCCTTTCATCGACAATCGGAGACGGGTAGCTTTTGGTATATATCTGATCCATATCTTATCTGAGTATGTCCGAAAGGTTGCCAAGGATAGCCGCGGCAACGTCGGGTTTGTTCATAGAGTAAACGTGTACGTTTGTAATACCGTTAGCAAAAAGGTCTATGATCTGATCGGTAGCGTAGGCAATTCCCGCCTGCTTCATTGCCGCGGGATCGCTACCAAACCTGTCAACAATGGTCTTGAAGCGCTGAGGCATGAACGAGCCCGACAACTTGATCGCCCTTTCTACCTGATTTCCGTTGGTTATGGGCATTACACCGGGGATTATCGGCACTGTTATACCCGCCTCTCTGATCTTATAGAGAAAATTATAGAGCAGGTTATTATCAAAAAACATCTGTGTTGTAAGGAAAGAACAACCCGCATCGACCTTTTCCTTCAAAAATCTGATATCTTCTCTTTGATTTCTGCTTTCGGGGTGTATTTCGGGATAGCAAGCCCCTCCTATACAGAGATCCCCGTCACACTCCCGAAGCTCTCGTACGAGCTCGACCGCATGCTTATAATCCCAAGTACTTCTGTCTGCTCCCTCAAGCTCAACGGGAATATCACCTCTCAGTGCCATAACGTTCTGAATTCCCGCTGAACGTATATCATTGATCCTTTCTCTGACCGTTTCCCTCGTCGATGACACGCAGGTAAGGTGAGCAAGGCTTGGTACGCCGTATCTTTCCTTTATATTCTTCGCAATATCGAGGGTATACCTGCTCGTACCACCTCCCGCACCGTAGGTAACGCTCATAAATGATGGTGAGAGCTTCGCGATCTCCTCAGTTGCGTGCTTTACGCTTTCATAATTACTCTCTGTCTTAGGCGGGAAAACCTCAAATGACAGGGAAAATTTTTCGGAATTAAGCAGATCAATTATTTTCATTATGACTCCCTCACTTTTCTACTGTTTATTACCTTTCATTATATACCAAAAAATATCCTTTGTCAACTGTAAACACATCAAAAAAGCGCTCGGAATACTGAAAGTTCACAGCATTTCGAGCGCTTTTTATATTTTATTCTATATAGCTCATAAGCTCCTTGGAGGCGTCTATCATATAGGATGCAAAGGATCTGCGGACAGACTCGGGAAGCTTTGCGGTTGACAGCTCAAAATTAAAGAGTCCCTCATATCCGACAAGTGCCAGACCGTGCATAGCGTCGCGCCAATCAACGTTCCCCATAAAGGGTGGAATATGCTCGTCGTCAATAGCTCCGTTATCGTTGACGTGTACCATCTTGAGACGCTTTCCAACGTAAGCAATTCCCTCTGACTGCTTGATACCGCTTATATTTGCGTGACCGAAATCCCAACAAACACCAATACCGAGCGCATCAGCGACGTCGCAAAGCTCATCGGGATCCTGACAGTAACGGTGAGAAAGCATAGGTCCGGGGAAAACACGCATATTCTCTACCACAACGTTAAGTCCGACCTTTGCGGCATGCTCTGCAAAGGGGGCGAGGTGGTTCATTACAAGATCGTACTGCTCTTTTCTGTTAAAGCTTTTCATAGATATCGTAGTAGCATTTGGATGCATAACGGCATAATCAACTCCAAGGGCAGCCGCCACATCGATACCGTTGTGCATCGCTGTATTAAAGGCTGTCATATATGCCTCATCCTTAGCACCGCCGCCACCTATAAAAGGAAGATGGCACACCTCAAACTTGATTCCGATCTCCTCAGAGTCGGCAATCGCTCTTTCGACCTTTGCCATTCTGTCGTCTGAATTGAGTCCAAAAATGCTGACTCCTATATCTGCCGCCTCAAATCCCATTTCCTTATGGAAGCATAATCCCGCTCTTATATATTCCGAAACATCCTCTTTCGAATGATAATGTAACGTTAAAGGAGAGCTTACACGTAATTTTTTCATTTTGTTTTCCTTTCGATATTTATTTTTTTCCAAGAAATTCTAAAAGCTCGGGAAGACGCTTTTCAGCCTCGGATCTTCCGATATTGTATACCAGCTTAAGCTTTTCGGGGTCTTTTTCTACTCGCTTAATAGGTAGCTCATAAGGCGGACGTATCACAAAAAGATCGCCCTGCTCTTCCCGATCCGATAGATATTATACTCCTTTTTTAATTATATGTCAAGAAACATAGAAAACTTCAAGATCAAAAGTGGGACTGTCACAATTCAAATTGTGACAGCCCCCAATTTTATTTATTGTTTTTGTAGTATTCAAACCTGCCTATGAGGTAGTGACCTACCTTTGCCATATAAGCAAATCCGTCAAGATAAAGCTCCTTTGGAAGTCTCTTCAGAAATCCTGAGGCTTCATAGTTAAGATCTCCCTTATAATCTATGTCGGCAAGTGCCTTCATTACCTCATCCCAGTTTACCGCTCCGTAATACGGCAAAGTATGGGAATCAGCGTCTCCGAAATTATCGTGAATATGAGTGCAGCCATTGACAAGTCTGTCGCCAAGCATCTTTATTGACTCAGAGGGGTCATATCCGTAAAGTAAGCAATGACCGACGTCAAAGCAGATAGTGAATACAGGGTCATTCAGCTCATCATAAAGCTTACACAGGATTTCGGGATCTGCCGTGACACGACCTGCATTCTCTATAGCGATCTTTATTCCGATCTCACGCGCGTATGGGATAAGTCTTCTATAAAAATCAAGATTAAAGCGATACAGTTTCTCCGCATTGCCTTCGACAGAGTAATCAAGATGAGAGCAGGCGTGAACAACGATCATCGGAGCACCGAGATACGAGGCATTTTTCATTCCCTGAACGATCTCATAAAACCGTTTCTCTGTTTTATCCTCCTCAACGTAGGATGAAGGAAAGGGGGCGTGAGCCTGACAGATAGTGATGCCCTTGGATCTTGCGTAATCTCTGAGATCATAATAAAACTGCTTATCGTGCTCATCGGTATAATATTCCGCAACGTCTGTATTGAAATCCATTCCCTGCATTCCAACCTGAGCGTAAACATCAAAGGATTCCTTCATACCGAAGGTATCGTGGATCTTTATCATATTTGAAGATAATAACATAGTCAGTCTCCTTTAACTAAATTTCTACCCTCCGCTGTCATATCGATCACATCAGTGAGAGATAAAGAGCCTTGATATCCTCAACACAGGTATCCTTGGGGTTACCGGGACGGCAAGCGTCGGCGTAAGCCGAGTCAGAGAGGAACTGAACGTCCTCCTTCTTCGCGATAGCCTTGAGATCGGCGGGAATTCCAACATCAGCCGCAAGCTTTTTCACTGCGTCAACAGCCGCGCGTCTGTATTCCTCTGCGCTCATCTTTTCTGTTCCCTCAACACCCATCGCCTTTGCGATTTCACGGTACTTTTCGCCCGTAGCGTCGGCATTATACT
Source organism: Oscillospiraceae bacterium (assembly GCA_015064085.1). Taxonomy (GTDB): domain Bacteria; phylum Bacillota; class Clostridia; order Oscillospirales; family CAG-272; genus HGM12713. The sequence goes on from SVSX01000024.1 coordinate 21,221, forward strand.
CCATAACCGTAGGGAGAAGGATCGCGTTTGCGACTCCGTGGGGAGTATCGTAAACCGCTCCGAGCGAGTGCGCCATAGAGTGAACTATTCCAAGACCAACGTTCGAGAATCCCATTCCCGCAATATACTGACCGAGAGCCATTCCGTCTCTTCCCTCCTTGGTGTTTTCAACCGCTCCGCGAAGAGATCTCGAAATTATCTCAATAGCCTTGAGATGGAACATATCAGTCATTTCCCAAGCGCCCTTGGTAATGTATCCCTCGATAGCGTGGGTCAGCGCGTCCATACCTGTTGCGGCTGTAAGTCCGCGAGGCATTGTGCTCATCATATCGGGATCGATGACCGCTACAACGGGTATATCGTGAACGTCAACGCACACAAACTTTCTCTGCTTTTCAACGTCGGTTATAACGTAGTTTATAGTTACCTCGGCAGCCGTTCCCGCAGTTGTGGGCACTGCAATGATCGGTACTGAGGGCTTCTTGGTGGGCGCAACACCCTCAAGGCTTCTTACGTCAGCGTATTCGGGATTCGCAACTATGATGCCGACAGCCTTTGCGGTATCTATCGAAGAACCGCCGCCTATCGCGATAATATAATCCGCTCCGCAGGCGGTGAAAGCCGAAACACCGTTCTGAACGTTAGCTATCGTGGGATTAGCCTTGATGTCCGAGTAGACCTCATAAGCGAGAGAAGCCTCGTCGAGAAGATCGGTCACCTTTTTGGACACACCGAATTTGACAAGATCAGGGTCTGTGCAAACAAAAGCCTTTTTGAAGCCTCTTGCCTTAGCCTCATTAACGATCTCCTTGATCGCACCCGCGCCGTGATAAGACGTTTCATTTAAAACGATTCGATTTGCCATAAAAAATTCCTCCTTTTATTTGATACCTTTGCGGTATTTTAGTACATCATCTGCCAGCTTGCTACGCTGTTAACTCTGAGTATAGAGGTCAGTCTCTCAAAGGTCGCATCGTCGTTGATGCTTGGAATAAGAAGTCTGACGTTATATCTTATAAAGCAATATCTGAGATTAGGATCTCCGAGTGCGCTGTCTATATAGTCACACACCTCGGTCTCCCCGTTGTTTGTGAGATCGAGAGCTATAAAATCATAGGCTTCCGTAAGCTTATCGATAAGTATAGACACCTGCGGATCTGCCATTGTAGCCTGAGGAAGAGTTATTCCGATATTAAGTGTCGGCGCAACGCTCTTTGCGCTCTCAGCAAGTCTCAAAAGCGCCTCGGCATTTTCAAGGGAAAGGTTGTCGCATATAAGAGTCATATCCTTTATTCCCTTTTCGGCAAGCTCAGCCACGACAGCAGACTCGTAAGCCAACTTGACTATTCTGAGTTTAGGGTCTGTTTCATTTTGAGAACCGAGAACGAACGTACCCGCAGGTAAAGCTCCAAAGGCGGTTATTTTTGTTGCGAGCGCCTCGGGATCAAGTCCGCTTTCGCCCGAGCTCTGGTATCCCAGAGACTGTGCCACCGAGGAATTATAGAGAAGTCTTCCCTCTTTGTTACTGAAATTCAGTGAAACAGATGTTACCCCTTTACTTTTCAGCTCGGATATCGAAGCCGAGATCATGCTCATATCCTTTGATGAAAGGTCGACTGCGTACGCATTTACGCTATACGGCAGAGTGCTATCCGCAATAGCTGTTGAGCTCGAGCCCTCCGAAGGCTTTTCAGTATCTGCGTCGGTCTTTTTTTTCAGGATATTTCCGATCAAAACGAACAGAATCACAAGAAAAAGGAGGATAACAGCCGTTACGATAACGATAAGACGCCAATTCCTTCGTTTTCTGACGTTCAGTCGGTAATTAACGTTTGCCATAGCTTCCTCCTTTTATCATTCTATATTTATTCTATATCGACCAGCTTAAGCGACTTAAGATAATCGTTGGGGACAAACTCAAGTGTCTCCGCGTATTCGTCTATCATACCAATAAAGGCATAGTGCTGATAGCGGTCGGAAAGCTCATCAAAGTGGATCATAACGTAAAGGGGATCTTGCTTGAGCCGCTTGATGATATAATATCCTTCTTCGTCCTCAACGACACCGCTGCATTCGTCAATTCCGAGAAGATACGCAGCCTCCTCGTATTTTTCACTCATATATCCCTTTGTGAGATATACTCCGTCTGAGGTAAGAGAGGTATCCTCGTTATATACCTTTGCGATCTCAAAGAAATCCTTACCGCTCGCGATCTCCTCCATTACGGTATCAAGGATCTCCTTGTTCTCCGCTTCGGTCTTTCCGTTTTCCTTTGAGATATAGATATGCTGTGTTCTCAAAAATTCCGAGCTGATTATATCATATATCTTATCGTCCTCGTTTTCAATAAGTCCAAGGTCGTCTCTGTAAGCATAGAAGAGCTCGTTCTGCATTTTATCCACGCAGGTATTAAATCTGAGAAAATGATCTGTGAGATGATTTTCGCTGAGATATTTTTTATATTTCGATGTGCTGCCGCAGCTATCGATCGTCTCCTCCACAGTGAGCTGTACGGCAGCGAGGAGCTTTTCCTCGGTGGCTTCTATACCAAGCTCTCTGCACATATGAAGGACAGCGTAATTTGTGAGAATGCTTTCTGAGAGGTATTCCCAGAGCTTCTCCTCAACCTTTGCGTCAAGCTCCTCCTCTGACATACCCAAGTCATCGTATTTGGAGATGATAGGACCTCTGCGGCTGAGGACCATAAACCTGATCTCCTCATAAAGAACCTCAAAGTCACCGACCTTACCGACGACCTTGACATCCTGCTCCTCAGGCTCTATTGCTTCATAAGACTTACAAGCAGCAAAGGAAAGTAACGCAGTCAGACAAAGGAGCAGTGCTATTGATCTTAAAAGAAACTTTTTCATTTTACCTTCCTTTCGAGAGCTGTTCTCTCTGCCCTTTTGGAGAGCTTTTTCTTATACGAATAAATTATCAGCCAGACGGTGGCTACGAGCAGGCAAGCTCCGACAACCACCGAAGCAACCACGGTAATAACGAAAACATCCGTCTGTCTCGGCTTCTCAAGGTTCATAAGATCAAGAGAATTGCAATAATCGTTTGGCTTGAAGCTGATATTTCCCCTGAGGTTTTCTATCATCTCATAGATCTCTGCCTCGCGGTAGGTATTTCTGAGGGCCTCCAGATTTTTATCAACGTATGTCTTCTCTATCGGCAGACGCTGAATAATGTAATAGCAGCTTACCTGCGTTCCAGCGGCATTCTGTCCTACAGACTCCACGATACCGCTGATCCCGTTGATCTCGAGCTCATAAGCAGCTTTCTCATACGCCTCATCCATAACGCCCTTTGTGAAATAATATCCGTCAAGAGTAGTTAATAGGAAATCCTCGTTATATTTACTTCCGATCATTTCATACATAGAAGCTCCGCCGTTTATCTTTTCGAGAGCCTCCTCGGCAAGTCCTTTATTATCCCTGTCCTTATCCTCGTTGAGGATCATAATGTGCCAGGTCCTTATAAACTCCTCGTCGACAGCCGTTCTTACGGTGGAATCGCTGTCGTCTATAACACCGCTTTCGATATAATAGCTCAGCAATGAGGCATAAAGCACGTCAACTCCGAGAGAAAAACGGACGTAATCGTCTGTCATTCCCTTGTCCTTGAGGAAATCCTTGTACGCGCTTCGGCTTCCTTCGAAATCCTCTTCTATCATATGGTCAAGCTTTGACTGTATCTCGTCCTCGACCGCTTTATCATCGAAAGTGAGTCCCGCGTCCTTTGCGAGAGCGAGAACAGAATAGTTGGAGATTATATTTTCATAGACACGTGACCTGAGTTCATTTGCATAATGCTCGGAAAGAACTACCTCTGATGTCTCGCCGTTTTCCTTCTCGACAGTTATTTTCTCTGAAGAGGTGGCTGCGTTTTCTCCGTAGATAAGGTCAAGCTCATCTCTGTAAAGCTGCACGAGGAAATATAGCTCCTCATATTTAACCTCAAAATCCCCTACTGTACCAACGGCTCTCAGGGAATTTTTCGATGCCTTTATCGGCTGAGAGTTGCAGGAGATCAGCGAGGGTATTATCAAAAGGAGCGCCAACAGTGCTGCCAGAATTCTTATATATTTTTTCATAAAGCTTCCCCTTTATAATATCTTATTATTGTTTCATTATACAACAATTTTGTGACTATACTGTGAATAAACCGTCTATTTTTAAAGATAAATATTTTTAATTTACCTCTTCCATTTTTTCGGTCCTTATGATATAATAAAAAAAAGCCGTAAAAAGGAGACGTATATTATGGAATCGCAAACAACAAAGCCCTTAAGCTATCTCATAAAGGAATTTCAGCTTGAGGAAATATATCTTCCCACAAGCGCAGATGAAATAGAGATCTCGAGCACAGAGGTATCAAGACCCGGTCTTGCTCTTTCGGGATTTACGGGAGTTTTTGAATCCTTCAGAATTCAGATCATAGGAAAAGCCGAGCATCAATATCTTATGGAAATGTCCGAAGCCCTCAGGCACGAGAGACTCGAAAGCTTTTTCAAGCTTAAGCCGATCGCGGTGATCGTAACCAGCCAGCTCACTATATTCGATGAAATGCTCGATTACGCAAAATCTTACAAAGTACCGATCCTCCGGACGAATGACCGTACCAGCGGATTTATGGCAGCCCTTATCTCCTCGCTCAACACAAACCTCGGTCCTTGCATTACCCGCTCGGGCGTACTCGTTGAGGTCTACGGCGAGGGTATGCTCATACTTGGAGACAGCGGAATTGGAAAAAGTGAAACGGCTATCGAGCTTGTAAAGAGAGGTCACCGTCTTATCGCCGACGACGCGGTTGAGATAACGAGAGTTTCCTCAAAGACCCTTGTTGGCACTGCTCCCGAGCTTATCCGTCACTATATCGAGCTTCGCGGCATCGGTATCGTTGACGTAAGAAGGATCTTCGGTATCGGTTCTGTCAAGCTTACCGAAAGAATCGATATGGCTGTCAAGCTTGAGCCTTGGGATTCCGAAAAAATGTACGACCGCTTCGGTCTTACTCAGGAATATGAAACAATTCTCGGAATAAAAGTTCCCTCCTTCACGATCCCCGTAAAGCCCGGACGTAACCTCGCGATCATTCTCGAGATAGCCGCTATGAACAACAGACAGAAAAAGATGGGCTATAACACAGCGGAAGAATTCAACAAGAGACTTCTTGAAGAATTGAACTGATAAAAAATGCTTGTTGCCGACGGCAACAAGCATTTTTTCGTTTTAATCTATATTTATAATAACTCCGTTGACCTCGACCTCTTCCTCGGCGCTGATAAGTATATACTTTTCACCGTCGATGACTCTTGTTTTAACAAGGTCGGTACGCTTGGGATTTACCTTGATCACAACGTCGGGTGTTTTCAGCTTGAAGCTTCCCGTCTCTATTATGCTTCTGGGACTTATCTGCTGCTTATCCCCCATATCCTCAGAAAATTTCTTTTCAAAAGCCTCAATTCCCGCCTGATCAACACCGCCCGCGGAAAGGATCTCGGAGAGCTTTTCTCTATCCATAAGCAGAGGCTCTTCCTCCTTCTGCTCCTTGTGTACCTCTATCATATCGTTTATCTGATTATGCAGAGTCTTTACAATGTGCAGGTTACATCGGTCGCTTACCGTGCTCTCAAGAATAGAATTGAAGGTCTGCTTCTGAAGGTCGGCGGGCATAGGCGTTATTTCGGAATTGAATACCCTCTCAACGAACTCGCTGTAATCAGCTTCGGTATCCTTGACGTAATAGAGCGCCTTATAAATGTTCGCGGTCCTGTTATCAAAGGTCGGGAACATAAATCCAAGCTCTGGCATTGCCACTACGGTATCCGCCGTGATGGCTCTGAAGGGATTTCCCGACACGTAAAATCCGAGAAGTGACTTTGACGTCTTTATCGGACATACCGCGCAAACGAAATAGGAGAATACCTCCTCGGATTCCTCCCTTTTTTCACCATCTACGCCATACGACGGCACATCGTATCTGTCTGTGGCAAGAAGGATTATATAATTCCCTTCCATCTCTATGGATGAAATAATACGCTCGTAAAGCTTATGTACCGCCTCGTCGTTTGAGAGCGACGAGATACGGATATCGGTGAGCATTTTATGCTCCTCCGACTCAAGAACCTGCTTGGTTGAGAATTCAATGTCCACAAGATTTCTGCCTATGTACCCCGAAAAGCATTTTTTCAAAATCGCCATTATCTTTTCGGTCTCGTCCTCGGTGAGAAAAGCGAGTGACTGATCAAATTCCGAAAGTATCTGCTTCTCACTTCCGACACAGCAGCCTCTTATGTGATTTATATTTCCTCTGTCAGCGCGAAATCTGCGTCTTATTTCGGCTATTTCCTTTTCGTTCATCTTTTTTCCTCTCTTTTTTAGATTACTATGGGGTGTTGTGCTTACGGCGCAACACCCCATAAATTTATCAGTAAAACATTACCTGAAAAAAGTCTTTGACTCTCGCAAATCCCTCTCGGAGATCTCTGAAAAGCTGTCCTCTGTAGCTTCGCAGACTTGCAGACATCCCATATGCTTCAAAATCCATCTCCTCTGCGATATATATGGCGCGATACAAATGATATCTTTGTGTCACGATAAGGACCTTTGAGTACTCTTCGCTTTTCCTAAGATTATATACGCTCTCATAGGTTGAAAATCCGAAATTGTCACAGATGATATCCGCCTCGTCGACACCGTTTTCAAGGCAATACTTCTTCATCGACCTGACCTCATCATAATGGTCGCCCGAGCAGTCGCCGCTGAGTACAAGTGTATCAGACGCGCCTTTTCTATACAGCTCCACGGCGACCTTCAATCTGTCCTCAAGCATATCCGAGGGAGACCCGTCGCTTCTGAGCCCCGCGCCAAGAACGAGTATGCAATCAAACTTCTCATTTTCAAGGCTATCGAGAGCCTGAACAGAACCGTCAGTGCGAAGAAGGACAGCTATGTTCAGTATAGAAAATACCATAGCTATCGCCGCGATCACCGACACCGCAATCAACAAAAACTTTTTCATCGTTCTCCTAAAAATTATTTTACAGATTTACTTCTGTTAACAATGATCTCAGCTGCGGTTTCAAGATAATCATTATCCATTATCTCGATCCAGCCCTTGTCAACAAGAGCGGTGAGCTTGGGATCAACGGGAATACGCGCCAGAAGATCATAGCCGAACTTTTCAGCCACCTCGTCGATATGGCTCTCACCAAAGACCTTGATCTCCTTACCGCAATCGGGACACTTAA
>SVSX01000086.1 GCA_015064085.1 Oscillospiraceae bacterium
ATAGTCAGATTTGAGCAAGAAGCGTCGTTCTTCGGGGCGTGAGGCGTACAAAGGTACGTCGAGCCCCGAAAACGGCGGTAGAAAAAGTCCATAAAGATGAAGAATTTCGAAGAAATTCAACCTATTAGTGTCCAATTTGCGTTTTTATGCGTAAATGGGATCTTTTTATTTATTTTCGGACTTTTTCGGTCTTGCCAAATGTGACAGCCCCATTATGAGCTATATTCTTATATTATTGGCAATATCTCTTGCGAGAAGAGAATATTCTCCGAGCAGATCCCTTGCTCTTTCACCCGCGAGACCGTGGATATACGCGCCCATTGACGCCGCCTCAAGGCTTGAGAGCTCAAGATGCTTTTCGGCGAGAAGTGCTCCGATGATACCCGTCAGCACGTCTCCCGAGCCACCCTTTGCCATTGCGCTACATCCCGAGGTGTTTATGTATATGCTAACGCCGTCACTGACCACCGTTCTTGAGTCCTTGAGAAGGCAGACGAGCGAGTGCTCCCTCGCAAAATTATAGGCGACCTCCTCCGTGTTATCGAGTATATATTCGACGGGCAGTCCTGTAAGTCTCGACATTTCCACGGGGTGAGGGGTGAGGATCATTCCTTTAGCGTATTTCAGAAGGAATGGATGCTCGGATATCATATTCAGTCCGTCCGCGTCGATAACGGTTGGGATCTCGGAATTCCTCAGCACTGTCTTAAGTAGCTCGAGGGCGGCTTGGCTCTTTCCAAGTCCGCACCCCACGGTGACCGAGGATGCGCGAGAGAGGGAAGAGAGGAGGAGCTCTGTGTCAGGTTTTTCGCTGTCATATGTGGTGATGACCGCCTCGGGGATAAGAGTTTGCAATATTATTCTGTTTTCTTCGGGGGTGAATATCTCAACAAGTCCCGCTCCCGCTCTGTAAGCGCCGAGCGCAGAGAGATAAGCCGCACCCGCCATGCCCATCGAGCCGCAAAGGCTGAGGACTCTTCCGAAAGTTCCCTTATTTGAGCGTTCGGGTCTTTTATTAAGCTTTGCGATATCATTCTCGGTATATGAAAATACGTGTGTATCGGTCATTTTTATCTACACCTTTCACTAAAAATCGGTTATATGATAATTTTATCATATTATACGAAAAAAATAAACAGTTTTTTATTAATTATTTGGGTGAGAAATTTTAAAAAATCTATTGACAAGTGAAGGAGAATATATTATAATATTTAATGTCGCATTTTATGTCAATTGAAAAAAGCTCGGAGGTAGATATGATTCTTGACGTAGGCCCTCTTCTCAGAGGAGAGGTTGGAAGGATAGATATTGACTATATGCTTTCCCCAACGCCGCTGGAAGGAATTACTTTTGATACCGATGCTCATGTTGTCGGCAGGCTCACTGATAATGCAGGTTACATGCGTCTTATCCTCAAGGCGCAGCTCATATATCGGGCAGAGTGCGCCAGATGTCTTGCTCCTATAAATGGGGTTTTCTCTCTTGATTTTGAACGCACTGTCGTCTGCGAGGGAACATTGAGCGAAGAGCAGCTTGAAGAGCATTTTGATGAATATGCAGTTCTTGACGGAACGATGCTTGACGTGGATGAACAGCTTTCGGAGGAGTTGATTCTCGGATTCCCCACTAAGCTGCTTTGCACTGATGATTGTCCCGGTCTGTGTCCCAAGTGCGGTAAGCCCTTGAGAGACGGAGACTGCGGTTGCCCCAAAAAGGAGATCGATCCCAGATGGGCAGTTCTTAAGACATTTTTCGACGAAGACAAAAAATAATTAATTATTATAAATGAAAGTTGTGTTTTACACGCTTCAAGGAGGTGTAGGTTATGGCAGTACCGAAGAGAAAAGTATCTAAAGCACGCAGAGATAAGAGACGTTCGAGCACATGGAAGCTTGAGCTCCCCGGCATGACAAAGTGCCCCAAGTGCGGAGAGTTCGTTAGAACACACCGTGTATGCAAGGCTTGTGGCTATTACAAGGGACAGGAAGTTCTTAAGACTGAGAACAACTAATTCTCATTTCCTTGATTCCTCGAAGAAAACGGTTTTGGCTTGACTATGGTTTTGCCAAAACCTTTTTCTTTTTTTCTAAAAAGACTTTTAAAGAAAAGAAAAGTATGCTATAATAGAGCTATCAAATTCAAAGGCGGTGAGATAATGAAAAGATTTGCGGCGATCTTCCTTGCGCTTTTGCTTCTCTGCGCTTCGCTTTTCGGTTGCGCGAGGGGCAAGGAGAGCCCCGAAGAGCCTGACGGCAATAAATATGAGCCGATGAAGTTTACGGCTGAAAATATAGGCAGATATATTACACTTTCAGAGTACAGTGGGCTTGAAATAACCCTCCTTGAGGGAGAGTCAAAGGGCGACGCTGCACTGAGACATATAGCAGATGGGGCGAAGATACTCGAGTATCCCGACTCTCAGGTAAATTATTATCTTGCCCAGGAGAAGGCTAAATACAGATATCTGGCGTCTGAAAGCGGCGACGGATATGAGGAGCTTCTGAAGCTTCTCGGTGTCACAGAGGAGAGTATGCTTGAGGATGCGAGGGCGCTTGTGAAGAAGGATCTTGTTTTCTACGCGGTTGTTTTTGCGGAAGGGATTCAGGTCACAGAAGCCGAGAAGGTCGCGAATTTTGACAAATACGTGAAGAAATACGTTGACGATTTCGGCTATGATGAGAGCTATGTCAGAGAAAATATGACCGAGCAGATCTACGAGTCGATGCTTTACGACAAAACTGCCGAAAAGCTTATTACTATGAACAGCTTCAAATAAAGGAGAAACAATATGAAATTTAAGGTTAATATAAAAAAGCTCGATCCCGATGCGGTCATTCCTACCTACGGCTCGGAGTTTGCGGCGGGGGCTGATCTTTACTCTGTTTCCGAGGCTACCGTGATCGAGCCTCACAAGACGGTTTTTATCCACACCGGTATAGCTCTTGAGCTGCCCCTCGGATACGTTGGCTTGATCTACGCGAGAAGCGGACTCGCGTCAAAACGCAATCTTGCCCCCGCAAACAAGGTTGGAGTTATCGATTGTGACTACCGCGGCGAGATAATGGTCGCTCTTCACAATCACGGTGAGACCCCCGCAACCGTTGAAAAGGGTGAGCGTATAGCTCAGCTCGTTATTGCTCCTTACGTTGTTGCCGATTTTTCCGAGGTCGACGAGCTTACCGACACTCAGCGTGGCTCAGGTGGCTTCGGCTCCACGGGTTACTTTTCTTTTAAAAAAGAAAAGTAACCAAAAGAAAACATTGCCACTAGCTTACTGTAATCTAAATCATACTGTCTTTCGCGAAAGAAAAGTAACCAAAAGAAAACGTTGCCTTATACATGCTGTAATCTAAATCATACCTTCTTTCGCAAAAGAAAAGTAACCAAAAGAAAACATTGCCATAGGTATGCTTTAGTTTAAGCATTGCTGTCTTTCGCGAAGGAAAAGTAACCAAAAGTTTGATGTAAATTAAACCTGTTAAAAAGAGGCTGTCTCAAATGCAAATTTGAGACAGCCCCTGTTAGGGGATAGTCAGATTTGAGCAAGAAGCGTCGTTCTTCGGGGCGTGAGGCGTACAAGCGTACGTCGAGCCCCGAAAACGGCGGTAGAAAAAGTC
>SVSX01000025.1 GCA_015064085.1 Oscillospiraceae bacterium
TTTGTTTGCGATTTTGGTACAGATGACACAATCAAAAACCTTTCGAAAGACCAGTCACAAAAAAGCCTTCTCCAGTGGGAGAAGGTGGCACGGCAACGCCGTGACGGATGAGGTGTCCGTAACGAACGAAAAAGACATCTTGCCGTCCGTGTCATCCTGCCGCAAGGGGCGTCGGGAGTCTGTAGGGGCAAAAAGTAAAAAAATAGTAAAATTGCAGAGATTATGTTGACAAATAACCCTTTTTATGCTAAAATAAAGCTGTGGCAGAAGCACAAAAGGATTTTAAACAACAAAAAAAAACAAGAAAGGAAGAAAGAGTATGAAAAAGATAGCATTAGCTTTAGCTTTATTACTCATTTTCTCTCTCCTTGCTTCCTGCAACGAGGGAGACACGCCCCCCGAGGTGACGACCACAGCGGAGACAACCACCGCGGCGACGACTACAGTAGCTACCACAACGGCAAAACCTGAGCCTACAGACGGAATTACCGTCGGAATGAGCCGCGAAGAGGCATTGCTTATCGTGTGGCATCAATGGGAATGTCTTACAGTTGGCAACGTTTTTTACTTCATAGATTCGAACGGTGAAAACGTAGTTCTTGTACTTTCCGATGACAAGGTCGAGTCTGTGTACAGATGTGCTCCCGTAGAAAAGCCTCAGCTCTCGTACGATGAATTATTGCAGACTAAATTGACACCCGAGGAGGCTCTGAGTAAGTTAGGTGCTCCGATGCTTAAGTTTAAAGCACAATCAATGGAAATTTTTTTCACGGCGTTCAGAACTTCCGATAACAAGTATGTTGAGGCAGATTTTGACGCTGAAACGGGAAAGTATAGCTTTACTGAATCTCGACTAAATAACGTGGTTACAACAAAATAAACCACAGGGGCTGCTTCATTTAGCGCAGAACAAAAACACACGACAATAAATAAAAGAAGGATACCGCTTTATTATCAAGGATTGATGGTAAAGCGGTATTTTAAGGTAGAAATTCTTATGAATCTCAATTTTATGTGTGTTTCTTAGCCGCGTTTTGGCTCTCTGGCGTACTTTTGTACGTCGACGAGAACCAAATCACGACTTCTGCATCTAAATGAAGCAGCCCCGATTTTTGATTTTCGACAGCCACACGCTAAGGCTATATTTTCTCGTAAAGATATATGCCGCTTTCCTCGGTCGGGAGGAGGCGGAAGGGGGCAGAGGCTGAGTCGGGAAGGGGGAAGTCGGTGATGACGTAATCGGTCTCTGCTACCGTGCAAAGGTTGAAAGCCGATATCTTTCCCAGCTTGCAGGAGTCGCACATAAAAACGTGCGTCCTTGAATGCTTGAGCATCTGCGCCCTCAGGTCGGTCTCTTCCTCGGAATAGTCGGTGATACTGCCGCTCTCGCTCAGAGAGGAGGAGGAGAAGAACATTATATGCGCGTTGAAATCCGAAATAAATTCACAAGCCTTGCGGCCGCCAAAGGCGTGGGAGGAGCGGAGCAGACGTCCGCCCGTTACGTAGAGCTTTACGGGAGACCTCGACAGCCTTTCCGCCATCGAAAGCCCGTTTGTGACCACCGTTACGTCCTCCAGCTCCTCAAGGTAGGAGGAGAGGTGCGAGACCGTTGAGGAGGCGTCTGTGAAGACCACAGTACCGCTCCGCAAAAGGGTCGCCGCCACGCGGCACATCTTGCTCTTTTCTCTCGATTTTGTGCCGCTTCTGAAGGGCAGGGGAATGTCGGTGCTTTTGTCGGCGGGCATTGCGCCGCCGTGGCTTCTTTTGACGTATCCGCACTCCTCGAGATAGGTCAGGTCGCGGCGCACAGTGGGCAGACTCACAAAGAGCTGACTCGCAATATCCTGCACGCTGGCGAAATTCTTTTCTTTAAGAAGCTCTATGATCTTTTCGTGTCTTTCAGTCTTGAACATAAGCCACCGCCGATCAGTTATCTTTCTGATTATTCTGAGCGCCTATCAGGTCTCGTCCGATAAGCTCCGCAGGGTCGATCGGCACGTCAAAGACGGTGCAGACGAGGAAAAGTCCTTCGGTTTTTGTGTATTCGGTGACCCCTGTTCGTCCAACGCTCTGACCGACAGCCACGATCTCACCGAGGCTGAGGTTGACAGCCCCAAGGTGGGCATAGCAGGAGCGAAGCCCCATACCGTGGTCGATGATAATATATTTTCCGAGATATTCGCTCTCGCCGATCTCAGCCACGATGCCGCTGTTTATAGCCGTCACGGGTGCGCTTGAGGTGTCGCTCAGCTTATAGAAAGCGCCGAGAGAGGTGTGTGACACGCCTGACTCGATTCCCTCAAAATGAGTTCCGAAGCCATAAAGGGGCTCGGTATTACCGAGGGGGGAGATGAAGGTGGATTGACAGTAGACCTTGCCCTCGTGGCTATCTTCAATGCCGATCGTGGGGAAGGGATATTTTCCGCTGCTCACAGTGTCGAGCAGGTCGGAAAGTGTGTCCTCGGTGTCGCCTGTTACGTTGAGGGATACTCCCTCTGTCTTTTTGATCTTCAGGGGGATATCCTGCTCGGTAGCGCCGTAGGAGAAGGTGAAGGTATAATCACCGCCGTCGAGGGTGCGCTCGAGGGGGATAAGGGCATATACCATATCGCCGACACGGAAAAACTCGGGCTCGACGTCGATGTCGGGGGTCGAGGAGAAGCTTATTCTGTCAAGCTCGATGATATTTGTGCAGCTTACCACAGCGAGAGAGCCCGTTGAGTATTCCTCTCTGTCGAGGAGAAACTCAGACTGATTTCGCACAAGTACCTTGAAATTATAGGTGATAGTGCCGCAGAAGGAGGCGGTGTCGGTCTCGTTCCAGACCGCCTTGACCTTGAATTGCAGTGTCGTACCGGGTTCAACGGCGGTGGTGGCGAGATTTTTGTGGTTGACGTCATAGAGGATTATTCCGCTCTTGTAGACCTCCACCGAGCAGTCGTCGGGTGGGATCTCAAAGGAGAGCCCGAGGTTGCCCGACATATCGTAGGTGATCTCCTCGCTCTCGGTCTTAATGCCCTCGGCATCTATCAGCTTGCTCGAATCGTTGCGGTATTTCCACTGAACGGTGGCGGGAATGACCTCGTCGCCCGCTGTAGTGGTAAGGATCGGCGGGATCGCACTCTGGTAGAAGCCCTGAGCGTATTTTGAAGCGAAAAAGGCGGCGGATGCCGAGTCGCTTACAGCGTGGTAATTGCCACTCGAGTCACGGTAATAATTTTTTGAAGCGCCGAGTGAGAAAAAGAGCGTGTACTCCGAGGTGTTCTCTAAGTGCTTGACCGATAGGGTGAGGGGAGCGCGGTCGGTGATGTCTCTCGGAACAGATGTGACCTTGACCGAGTCGGTAAGTATTGAATTAACTGTTGAGACGAGAGAGCCCGTGAGCGCGATTATCGGGTCTTCACTCTCCTCATACAGTACCACACCCTCGGAGGAGAGGGTGACGTACATTTTTTCGTCGACCTTCTCGGTGGGCTTTTTAGAAGATATAGAATAATGCAGACCCGCGAGGATAGCGGGGAGGAAGACCGCGGTAACGACGAGCGCCGCGGTAAGTATCTGCTTAGAACGTTTTTTTACGGTATCTTTTCTTCTTCCGAAGTATTTTTCACTTTTCATAAAAACTCCTTTGAGCTTTTCAGAATATAGATATATACATTATACTATATTTTCCCCAAAAGGTCAAGACCTTTTTGAGTAGCAAAAAATTCTCAAAAAACTATTGACAAACTATCCATTTTATGCTAAAATAAAGATGTGCATAGGAGGAATGCACAAAAAACAAAAAAAGAAAGGAAGAAAGACTATGAAAAAAATATCTTTAGTATTAGCCCTATTACTCATTTTCTCTCTCCTTGCTTCCTGCAACGAGGGAGACACGCCTCCCGAGGTCACGACGACTGTGGCAACAACCACCGCGGCTCCAATACCGTCAGCAGCACAATCACCGACGAATGGATCAGCAGTGTTGGAGATTGTCGAAGAAAGAGAAATATCGGTCTCTCCGGACACTGTCACGGATGAATTGAAATACAAAATTTTAGAAGATTGGGATATATACAACCCATCCTACGCTTCCCACGTTGATGAAAACGTTGAAAAGACTGTTTCCTTAACCGTTGGAGATATTCAGTTTTCGGGAGATTACAGAAGTACGAGAATTCCGATCAATATGATGGGATATAAGGTGCATACTTATAAATCTGAAAATTATGAATTTAAGATTGATGATAATGGAGTATTACTCGGATTTTATACATTCAAAGAAAATTTTGGCAATCGTTGCATTGCAGTCTCTGAAGAAGAAGCGATTAAGAGAGCAACTGATTTTTTAAGCAATATTGTCGACGTTTCTTTGTATAGCGTTGAGGTCGAATTTATTGAAAGAACCAAAGAATACTGTATATCGTACACGAGACACTTGGAAGAAATAAAGTGTACGGATTGTGTAGACATTTACGTTTCGATTTATGGAAACATCCTCTCAATGTCTTCTTGGGATCTTGGAAAGCTTCCGAAGCACATTAGTCTTGAATATGATATCGATAATGTTTGGTACAGCGTAGAAAAGAAATTAGATGAAATGTATGCTGAAGAAGCAGCTAAATACGGCAACGTGACCTATGAAAAAATAGGAGCGCAGATAACTGTGGATGAAAACGGAAATCAAGTTATTGAATGTGCAATTGATGCAACATATATCATGCCAGCTGGGGAAGGTCTTTATTTTCATATGCCCATGAGACATCGCTTCTTTGTTTCGCAATACGACATAATGTAAACGTTTCTATTCTGAAAATCAAAATTACCAAGTAAAACACAGGTGTCAGCTCCGTTTGGGGCTGACACCGATTTTTGTAAGATACCCCCGCCATAGTGGGGATGGATATTTATTGTATCTGAAACATATCTCATACTTGACAGACCGCGCCGAAGGGTGGTATACTAATATATAATAAATGCAAATAAAATAACGGAAGGTCAATATGGAGAAGATACTCGTTATAGACGGAAACAGCATACTCAACAGGGCGTTTTATGGGGTCAAGCCCCTTACCACAAAGGACGGTCTGCCCACAAATGCCGTTTTCGGTATGTACAACATTCTGACAAAAAATATAAATGCCGTGAAGCCCGACTACTGCGCCGTGGCTTTCGATCTCAAAGCGCCTACATTCAGACACAAGATGTACGACGGCTACAAGGCGACGAGAAAGGGTATGCCCGAGGAGCTTGCCCGTCAGCTACCCTACGCAAAGGAGTGCGTGAGAGCTATGGGACTGTCGGTCCTTGAGCTCGAGGGCTACGAGGCGGACGACATTCTCGGCACTGTGGCGTCACGGGCGAAGGAGAAGGGGATCGACGCCTATATCCTCACGGGCGACCGCGACTCTCTCCAGCTTATCGACGAGGGTATCACGGTTATGCTTGTGACAAACAAGGAGACTGTCAATTTTGACAGAGCACATTTCCGCGAGGTCTACGGCATCGACCCCTCGGTCTTTGTCGACGTTAAGGCGCTTATGGGCGACAGCTCGGATAATATCCCTGGTGTCGCGGGTATCGGCGAGAAGACCGCTCTCAAGCTCATTACCGATTTTTCCTCCCTCGACGGAGTCTACAGCTCCTTTGAGGAGTCAAAGCTGACTCCAAATATGAAGGAAAAGCTGAGGTCGGGCAGAGAAAACGCAATGCTTTCAAGGGTACTCGCCACTATAGTCAAGGACGTGCCCCTCGACCTTGAGAGCGCCATAGACGGCTACGGCGGAATAAACGCGCCCGAGCTGAAGGCACTCTTCGAAAGGCTTGAATTTTTCGCTCTTATTAAAAAGCTCGGACTTGACTCGGTCGAGTCAAGCTCGGCTCTTGAGATATCTCCAAAGGAGGAGACCGTCATTTCCGCGCCGCTTAAGCAGGTGGAGGTGGATGCCTCAGAGCTGTCAGCGCGGATAGCGGACAGAGAGGTGGCGGTGGCGCTTTCGGGAGACAGACTTTCGGTCGCCCTCGGCACTGAGCTGCTTATCTGTGACCTGAATAATCTAGCGCCAAGCGTACTCGGCGCGGCGCTTGAGAGTGCCAGAGTGATGACCCACGACGCAAAGTCGCTTTACAAGGCGCTTTCTGAGAGGGGGATCGAATACCGCTCCTGCTTCTTTGACACAATGCTCGCGGCGTACGTGCTGAACTCATCCCGCCGCGGCTACAGCCTCGGCGAGGTCTATCTCGAGTATGCGGGAAGGACTATGCCCGAGGGATATGACGGCGCGGAGGCGGTTAGCGAGATATCCTCAGAGCTGCGCTCAAGGATAAAGAGCGAGGGCTGCGAGAGTCTGCTTTTCGACATTGAGATGCCCCTTGCGGCTGTCCTTTGCGATATGGAGCTTGCGGGAGTCAAGCTTGACACCGAGGGGATCATAGGCTACGGCGAGGAGCTCGGCGAGGTAATAGATGCCCTTTGCGAGAGGATATACTGCGCGGCGGGCGAGGAGTTCAACATAGACTCCCCGAAGCAGCTTGGGGTCGTGCTTTTCGAGAAGCTCGGTCTGCCTACCTTCAAAAAGACCAAGACAGGCTATTCCACCGATGCCGAGGTGCTGAGCAAGCTCCGCGGCAAACACGATATTATCGAGGACATACTCGATTACAGGCAGCTTTCCAAGCTCCGCTCGACCTACACCGATGCCCTTGTGCGCCTT
This sequence comes from Oscillospiraceae bacterium, assembly GCA_015064085.1. Classification (GTDB taxonomy): domain Bacteria; phylum Bacillota; class Clostridia; order Oscillospirales; family CAG-272; genus HGM12713. The sequence continues at coordinate 6,696 of SVSX01000025.1, forward strand.
GCCGACGGCGAGGGGCGTATCCACACGCTCTTCAATCAGACGGGAACAGCCACCGGCAGACTCTCCTCCTCAGAGCCGAATTTGCAGAATATTCCCGTAAGGACAGAGCTCGGTCGGCGCTTCAGAAAATATTTTACGGCGAAGAACGAGGATTATCTAATTGTTGATGCCGACTATTCACAGATCGAGCTGAGGCTTCTGGCTCATATTTCGGGAGACGAGAATATGATAGCTGCCTTTGCGGAGGGCGAGGATATTCACAGAAGCACCGCGGCGGCGGTCTTCGGGGTCGCGCCCGAGGCGGTCACTCCCGAGCTTCGCAAGCGGGCGAAGGCGGTGAATTTCGGTATAGTTTACGGTATCGGCGAGTTTTCGCTCTCCGAGGATCTGGGTATCTCACGTGCCGAGGCGAAGCGGTATATCGAGTCCTATCTCGAGGGCTTTCCGAGGGTCGCTGAGTATCTCAGTGAGGTCAAGGAGCAGGCGAGAGCCGACGGCTACGTTACCACATCCTTTGGCAGAAGGCGTTATATTCCCGAGCTTTCGGCATCAAATAAAAATCTGCAGCATTTTGGTGAACGCGTGGCAATGAACAGTCCGATACAGGGGACTGCGGCGGACATAATGAAGATAGCTATGATAAACACCGCGAGAGCGCTGAAGGAGGCGGACATCGACGCGAGGCTGATATTGCAGGTCCACGACGAGCTTCTTCTTGAGGCTCACGCCGCGGTAGCAGAGAAGGCGAGGGAGATCCTTGTGCGTGAGATGGAGTCTGCCGTCTCGCTTTCAGTGCCGCTCAGTGTCGAAGCCAATATCGGCAAGACCTGGTACGAAGCAAAGTAAAAGGGGGACGCGAGGGGACGCGAGGGGACGCGAGGGACGCGATACGAGAACCTTTTTGCAAAAAGGTTCTCGCGCTCTCCAAAAAACTTTAAAGCTTTTTTCTATCACCCATATTGAAGCAGAAAGCGTTTATTGACGGCGCTTGTCGGCAGAAAGACACGGACGGGGTAATGTATCTTTTTGTTCGTTACGGACACCTCATCCGTCACGGCGTTGCCGTGCCACCTTCTCCCACTGGAGAAGGCTTTTTTGTAACAGATGTTTCGAGTGATTTTATTCATTCGCCACCTTATGCCAATAATGCGAAAACAAAATTTTGAAACCACAGTAACAAATAGCCTTCTCCAGTGGGAGAAGGTGGCAGCCGCTTGTCGGCTGACGGATGAGGTGTCTTTTTTGTTCGCCTCTGCCGTTCAACATAATCATAGCCCCGAACAGACAAAAAAGAAGCCCCCGTGCATTGTCGCACGGGGGCTGATAATCATATTTAATTGATATCAGATATCAATTTGAAGATGATCGTCTAATCTTATTCAGATTAGTCCTCTCTCTTCTTGGATGCTACAAGCGCAACTCCGAGAGCGGGGATAAGTGCCGCGGCAGATACCGCAAGAGCGCTTCCGCAGCCTCCTTCCGTGGGCTCTGACGTGGCAGCTGTGGTAGCTGCGGATGTGGTCGTCGTAGCCGACAGGGTAGTGGTGTCGGAATTCGCCTCGGTTGCTGCCGTTGTGGTTGTGTTGGTTTTTGGAGGAGGTAAAGCCTCGCCGCAATTGGGGTAGGTTGTGGTTGTTGTGGAATGCAAACCACCGCAAACAATTGTAATTACAACAGGATCATCTGTGATAGCTACGCAAATTATACATTTGTCACAGTCATAGTTCGCCTTTCCCACGGGGAGAACGAGGTCTGTCTTCATAGAGAGATCAGTGTCAACAGCGTAACCCCAGCCGACTCTCGAGTTAGGTATTGAAGCCATAACGCCGTCAGCGTTGGGCTCTGCCCATATCGTATTACACCACAGACCGACGTGAATATACCTGAGTGTTCCTCCCGTATGACCGTGAGCGGCAAGAATACCCGCCTTTGTGAAGGCAAGCTCATACGCCACGTAACTCTTGTTGGGGTCGGTAGCGTCTACGTTGAACTTATATGTCGCGTCAATGAATGCGGCTTCAAATGTTTCCTGTGTCCAGTTGAACCAATCGTAGCTCAGCTCAGCCCCGGGCTCGCCGATGATCTTAGTGGTGGTCTTGCCCTTGTCGAGTCTTGGGCGAAGGGTGATGTTATAATACTTTCCGTCTGTGTAGACGGGCTCGATCACCTGGCTGCTCGTTCCCGCAAAGGTAAGCCGCCAATCCATCCAACCCTCGGCAATATTGCCGTCCGCGTCCTTGTAGTATGCGTTTTCTGCCTTGTCGTTCTGTATTTCAAGTCCGAAATACACGTTGTTCGCGTCAACCTGAATATAGATGTTAACAAATTCGGGAATAGACCCCGCTTTTGCTCCGCCTACGTTGTGTGTAATATCGTCATCGCTAAGCTCGATCTTAACCATGTACTCGTCGGCTGCGATCTCGCCGTCGATGGTAGGCGTTTTACCGTTGGGATATGCGTTGTAGTAGGGAAAGTCCTCAAATTCTGACAACTCCTCCCACTTTGAATAACTGTCTCCATCACCGATAGTAACCAAAACAGCATTTGCTGATAAGGCAAAGGTGGAAAAAAGCATCATAAGGCTGAGGACAAGTGCTAAAATCTTTTTCATTTTCTTCTTCCTTTCTTGAATGGATTTTTCCGATTTGGTGTTCTCATTAAGCTCCTATGGTAATTATAGCATAAAAATCCTTTTTTGTCAATGCTTTTTTTGTGAGCATTGCGCACCGATATAAATCTTTTTTACCGCTCCTTGACATAGGGAAGAATTTGTGTTAAAATGAACTGTAAATTTTTTTGAAACGGAGAAATTATATGGATATCAAAGGATTTAAGCTCAATTTTCTCGGTGACAGCATCACCGAGGGCGTCGGCGTTACCGACAAAGAGAATTGCAGATACGACAACCGTCTGAAAAAGGCTTGCGGTCTTTCTGCCGTCAACAACTACGGTGTGGGCGGAACACGTCTCGCGCATCAGACCCACGCCAGTGAGAGACCGAGGCACGACCTCTGCTTCTGCGGTCGCGCTTACGATATGGACGAGAGCGCCGATATGGTAGTGGTCTACGGCGGTGTTAACGACTATATCCACGGCGACGCTCCCTTCGGAGAGATAGGAGACAAGACCCCCGCAACCTTCTGCGGCGGTGTTTATTATCTGATGAATTTCCTCGCCGAGACCTACAAGGGTAAGCCCATTGTCTTTATGACTCCCGCTCGCCTTTGCAGATACGGCACTCTCACCGACCTCAAGCCCTCGCCGAGAGACGGTAAGCTTCCCGACGCGAAGCCGCTCCTCGCCTACGTTGAGGTGATCATCGAAACGGCTAAGCAGTTTGGGATCTCCGTGCTCGACCTTTATCACAATCTGGGGCTTGACCCCAACATTCCCGAGCACTGCGAGAAATACACGGTGGACGGACTCCACTTCAACGATGACGGTCACGCCTTCATCGCCGAAAGACTCGCTGAGTTTATAGCCGCGCTTTAACAATTCGGAATAAGATTTATTTAGGGGGTACTTTTCGAAAAGTACCCCCTAAAATATTATTCGCTTTTGACTACCTTTTTAACGTAACGTAGCACCAATCAAAGGCGGAGAGGTGGTCGATCTTAAGGAATTTGCCGAAAAGCTCTCCTTCCGCGCGGTGTATATCGGCGGTTGCGTACTCACGGTCGAGCTCCAGACTAAAATCGTCGATACTGTCCGCAAAGCAATTAAACAGACCTATCGAAAGGGTATCGTCGTTTTCCTTGCAGAGAAGGTAAAGATCGGGATTTCCCGAGCATTTTGCGGGAAGAGACACGCCGTTCTCGGTGAGAAAATCGATTATCTGCTTCTGTCTCGAATAATTCTTATATATCTCGTCGGCACAGCTAAAGGCGTCCATAAGAAGGACAAGGAAGGACTGTCCCGACGCGTTTTTATAACAATAGGAGGCGGGGTGTCTCCTGCCGTCGGCAGCTACCCAAAGGCTGAGTATCTCCGCACCCTCCGCGGGCGTTGCCGACGAGGCGAAGGGGGGCTTCAGTCTGTAGTCGGTGACGGTCTCCTGCTCACCTGTGCGCAGATAACATTCGGCGGTGGGGGTGAAGCGCTGTCCGAGGTCAACAAGCCCCACGTCAATGCCCCTCTGGGTCAGAATGTCGGCGGCGTGCTCGTCGATGATGAGCGGCTTTTCAAGGGCGGTGAGGTCCATCGCTCTCGCGTTTTCCCCAAAGACTATACCTGCGCAGCCCTGTCCTCTGTGGGCGGCGGGTATCGAGTTGTGGGAGAGAAAGCGCAGAGCGCGTGAGAAGAACTGATATCTTATAAGGTCGGCGTTGAGAATATCCCTTGAATAGTCGGAGTCCTCAATTTTTCTCATTGTTTCGTATATCCTCACTCCCGAGTCGGAGAGAGAAGAGAAGGCGGCTTCAATACCCTCAAGGTCGGGGAGATCGCGCACGTGGGCATTCAGATATCCTCGCTCGTAGCTCTGGCGGTTGGAGTAACAAAAGGCATATTTGAGTATGCCGTTCATATTTCCGTCGGCACGGAGGGCGGCATCGAATATTTCAAGATGCGAGGCGGGAACTCTGTGCCTCGGACGGGGATAGGTGTCGCCCTCACTGAAGATCTCTATGTCGCTTCCGTCGTACCAGGCTCTCTGCATACGCTCGAGCTCGATAACGTCGGAAAGATAATTGCCGTGGAGTCTTACGTGATCCCAATAGGGAGCGCCAATAAGTCGAAGAAAGGGCTTTGTGTTACCCGCGAAAATTTTTGAGAGGGTGAAGGAATCAACGCCGTCGTAGTCGTACGTGGTGATACAGCCGCACTGTCCGACTCGGATACTCGGGTCAACGCTGTCCACGGCGGCTCTCATACGCTTTGCGAAGGACTTGAGGCTCTCGCCCAGGGCGTAAAGGAAGGCGCTTCTGTATCGGTTTGATCCGCCGCTGAACATTTTTTCGTAAAGACCTTCAGCGGCAGGCGTCGCCTCGCCGAGAAATTCGCCCATTTTAGCTCTGTGAAGGTGACAGAAGCAGGTGGGGGCTACCATTGACGTAAAGCCGAAGGCAAGATCGTCGTCGAACATAATGAGGTCGGGATGCATAGCCGCAAGGCGCTTCATATGCTCCTCCATAAAATTGAGGAAGCCCTCGTCCAGCGGACAGTATTTCGCGGTGGTGGTGTGACACTCCTTGCCCTCTGAGGTGACCATAAGCGTATATTTTGCCTCCTTGTCCTCAAGACGGAAGCTCCAGAACCAGATGCCGACCTCTATCCCCTCTGCCTGAAAATAGCCTATGTTATCGGAAAGTGCCTTGTAATAGCTTTCCATCACGGTCATATCGTGGGTGAGAAAGGGAATCGCGAGAAATACCCGCTTTGCGCCCATAAGCTTCAGGTCGTTAAGTACCGCCGAGGGGTCGTAGGTGTCGGCAGTGACGATTATCGGAACTGAAATGTCGTACATATGTTTATTTACTCTCCTTAAATCTTTTTACCTACATTATACCTCGACACTCGGTCTTTTTCAAGTTTTTTCGTCTGCATTAATACCCAAAAATTTACCGTCACTTGATTTCGTATAATTTATCCACCAAAAAAAGCTCAAAAATGAGACTGAGTGGGACTGAGTGGGACTCTTTGAGACTTTATTATGCGGTACAATGGCAGTGAAGAAAAAAGGAGGTCTCAAAATGAAAACAGAATCTAAAAGCTTTATACTTTACTGCGATTTCGAGGAGCAATTTCAGCGCCTCAGCCTCAGAGAGAGGGGAATGCTTATAAGCGTGATATTCGAATACGCGAGGTGTGGGGAGATCAGCCAGAAGATGTCGCCTCTTGTGGATATGGCTTTCTCCTCGATGAGGGCGGCTATGGACAGAGATAGGGTAAAATACGAGCAGAGGTGCGAGGCAAACAGAGCCAACGGCAAAAAGGGCGGAAGACCGAGAAAATCCGAAATTTCTCAGATCTGCCCCACAGCCGATATTTCCGCGCCAAAAACCGAAGGGTTATTTTCGAAATCCAACAAACCCTATAATGATAGTGAGAGTGATAATAAAAATGAAAATGATAATGATAATTACAGTGATATTGAGAGTGAGAGTGAAAATGATATTGAGCCCATTCCCGCTCCGCTGAAAAAGGATGCGGAAAGCTCCGCCACCCCTTCGCTCTCCGAGCCCACCTTACGCTCCGCGGACTCCGTCGGGGTGTCCCACCCGCTCTCCGAGGAGGACAGGGATTTTTTAAAAAGCAAGGGAATAGACGATCTATACCTTGAGGCGCGGCTCGAAAGAGCGGCTGAATACGCAAGGCGCAAGGGGGAGAGCCTGCGCTCGGTGCTGCTTTCCTGGTGGATAGACGACAGGGGAAAGGTAAGGCGGCAGAGAGGGGAGGAGCGTGAAATGGAGAAAGCGCCGTCGAGCTTTGATACCGACAGCTTTTTCGAGGCGGCGTGCGCCCGCGCCCTCAGAGAGCTCGGAGGATGAGGATATTCGGGAAAATCGGGAAAATACTGTTTACATATTAGAAAAAATGTGGTATAATGATTTATTGCAAAGATTCGCAGGGAGGGCGTTATGGACAGATTCATACTTAAAAGCGAATATACCCCCACGGGCGACCAGCCCGAGGCGATAGATGCCCTCGTCAGAGGGATAGAGGCAGGGGAGCGTATGCAGACCCTTCTCGGCGTTACGGGCTCGGGTAAGACCTTCACTATGGCAAACGTTATAGCGAGGCTCAACCGTCCGACGCTGGTCCTTGCCCACAACAAGACCCTCGCGGCTCAGCTCTGCACAGAGTTCCGCGAGTTCTTTCCCGATAATGCCGTGGAGTATTTCGTCTCCTATTACGACTATTACCAGCCTGAGGCGTATATCCCCGGTAAGGATATGTATATCGAGAAGGACGCTATGATAAACGACGAGATCGATATGCTCCGCCACAGCGCTACCTCGGCGCTCTTTGAGCGTAGAGACGTTATCATAGTGGCGAGTGTCTCCTGCATCTATTCTCTCGGTGACCCCGTTGAATATAAAAATCTCGTTATTGCCGTCCGTCCCGCTATGGAGATGAGCCGCGAGGAGCTGATCTCAAGGCTTGTGGCTATCGGATACGACCGAAACGACCTCTCACTTGAGAGAGACAAGTTCCGAGTCAGGGGAGACACAGTTGAGGTCATTCCCGCCAATATGAACGACAGAGCCTTCAGAGTGGAATTTTTCGGAGACGAGATCGACCGTGTCTGCGAGATAAACATAGTCACGGGAGAGGCGCTCCGCGAGGTGACCTACGCCTCGATATACCCCGCCACCCATTACGCCGTGTCCGATGACAAGAGGGAAAAGGCGCTCGCCGAGATAATGCGCGAGATGGTGGAGAGGGTCGAGTTCTTCCGCTCGGAGGGAAAGCTCATTGAGGCGCAGAGGATAGAGGAGAGGGTGAAATACGACCTTGAGATGCTCCGCGAGGTAGGCTTCTGTTCGGGGGTCGAGAACTATTCCCGAGTCCTCTCGGGCAGAGCGGAGGGGTCGACGCCCTACACGCTCCTCGACTATTTCCCAAAGGATTACATTATGTTCGTGGACGAGTCTCACGTCTCGCTCCCTCAGGTCAGAGGAATGAGCGGCGGAGACAGCGCGAGAAAGAAAAATCTTGTGGAATACGGCTTCAGACTCCCCTCGGCTTACGACAACAGACCGCTATTTTTCGAGGAGTTTGAGGCAAGGATAAATCAGGCGGTATTTGTCTCGGCAACCCCAGGGGATTACGAGGCGGAGCATTCCTCGGCAACAGTCGAGCAGCTCATACGCCCCACGGGTCTTCTCGACCCGAAGGTGGAGGTGCGCCCCGTTGAGGGTCAGGTGGACGACCTTATGGGTGAGATAAAGGCGACTACGGCGAGAGGCGAGAGAGTCCTTGTGACCACCCTCACGAGAAAGATGGCGGAGGACCTTACCGAGTACCTTGAGAAGAACGGAATCAAGGTCAGAAACATTCACTTCAACGTCGACACCATCGAGCGAATGGAGATAATACGCGATCTGCGTGTGGGAAAATTCGACGTGCTTGTGGGAATAAATCTTCTCCGCGAGGGACTCGATATTCCCGAGGTGTCGCTTGTGGCAATACTCGACGCCGACAAGGAGGGCTTCCTCCGTGCCGAGCGAAGTCTTATTCAGACGATAGGCAGAGCCGCGAGAAACGCCGACGGCAGAGTGATAATGTATGCCGACAGCATCACGGGCTCTATGGAGAGGGCGATCGGCGAGACCGAGCGCAGAAGAGCGATACAGGAAAGCTACAACAAGGCGCACGGCATAGTTCCGAAGACTATAATCAAGGGAATAAGAGAGATAATCGACATCGGCAGACCCGACGAGCGCGCCGAAATGAAGAAGAAGGCGAGGGGAGAAAAGGGAAGAAAGCTCACCGCCGCCGAGAAGGACAAGCTCATAGAGGAGCTTACGAGAAAGATGAAGGACGCCGCCAAGCGGCTTGAATTTGAAGAAGCCGCCTATATCCGAGACAGGATAAGCGAGCTGAGAAAAGGATAAAGCAAGATGCAGAGATCGATAGTAATAAAGGGAGCGAGGGTAAATAACCTCAAGAATATCGACGTTGAGATACCGAGAGACAAGCTGGTCATACTGACGGGGCTCTCGGGCTCGGGCAAGTCCTCACTTGCCTTCGACACTATCTACGCCGAGGGACACAGAAGATTTGTTGAGTCGCTCTCCTCCTACGCGAGAATGTTTATAGGTCAGCTTGACAAGCCCGACGTCGATATGATAGACGGACTTTCACCCGCCATATCTATAGACCAGAAGACCACCTCAAAGAACCCCCGCTCGACGGTGGGTACTGTGACCGAGATCTACGACTACCTCCGTCTCCTTTACGCGAGAGTGGGCGTACCCCACTGTCCCGTCTGCGGCAAGGAGATAAGAAAGCAGTCGACCGACACTATAATCGACAGTATAATGGAGCTCCCAGAGGGAGAGCGATTTATGGTCCTCTCGCCCGTGGTGAGGGCTCAGAAGGGAAGGCACGACAAGGTCTTTTCCGACGCTAAGAAGAGCGGATACGTCCGCGCGAGGGTCGACGGAAGCCTCTACGAGCTTTCCGAGGAGATAACCCTCGACAAAAACAAAAAGCACGATATCGACATTATCGTCGACCGTCTTGTTATGCGAGAGGGAATAAGACCGAGACTCGGCGACTCGGTGGAGACGGCGCTGAACCTCTCGGAGGGGCATCTGCTCATCGTTACAGTGCCGAGAGAGGGTGAGGCGAAGGAGCTTTCCTTCTCCCAGAGCTATGCCTGCGAGGAGCACGGCATATCCTTCGGTGAGCTCGAGCCGAGAATGTTCTCCTTCAATAACCCGCAGGGAGCGTGTCCTCACTGCGCGGGACTCGGGGAGATGCGCAGGGTCGCCGTCGAGCGGCTGATACCCGACAGAAAGCTGACTCTCAGAGAGGGAGCTATCGCCGTCAACGGCTTCAAGACTATCGAGGAAAAAAGCTGGAACGGACCGCTCATTCTCGCGGTGGGACGGCGGGTCGGCTTTGATATCGACACACCTATTGAGAAATTCTCAAAGAAGGCTTACGACGCGCTGATGTACGGCACGGGCACGGAGGTCTACGACGTGCTTCGCTATTTCGGCGGCGAGGAGCACCGACAGAAGGTGGTCTTCGAGGGAATCGTGAGAATGATCGAGAGCCGAATGAATATGTCGGGAGCGGAGGAGTATTACGAGCAGTTTATCGAGGAAGCTCCTTGCCCCGTCTGCGGAGGAAAAAGACTCTGCCCGAACTCCCTTGCCGTCACGGTGGGCGGGGTGAATATTGACGAATTCTGCTCGAAGTCGGTGGAAAACGCCCTCGGGTTTATAAATTCACTCGAGCTTCACGGAGCTGACGCCATCATTTCCAGGGAAATAATCAAGGAGATAAAGGCAAGGCTCGGCTTTCTCGCAAGTGTGGGACTTGAGTACCTTACCCTCACGAGAAAGGCGGGAACGCTCTCGGGCGGCGAGGCGCAGAGAATAAGACTCGCCACTCAGATAGGCTCGGCGCTTGTGGGAGTACTCTATATTCTCGACGAGCCGAGCATAGGTCTCCATCAGCGGGACAACTCAAAGCTCATCGGCACTCTCAAGCGGCTGAGGGATATCGGAAATACCGTTATCGTGGTCGAGCACGACGAGGAGACGATGGAGGAGTCGGACTATATCGTCGATATAGGACCTGGGGCGGGAATTCACGGCGGCGAGATCGTGGCTGTGGGTACGCCCGAGGAGATAAAGGCTGACGAATCCTCTGTCACAGGGGCGTTCCTCAGCGGAAGAAGGCGCATAAGGATACCCGAAAAGAGGCGTCACGGCAACGGAAGCTTCCTTTCGGTGAGGGGCGCGAGAGAGCATAACCTCAAGAATATCGACGTTGATATCCCCCTTGGCTGCTTTGTCTGCGTTACGGGCGTTTCGGGCTCGGGCAAGTCCTCGCTCGTGAACGGAATAATCAACCCCGTCCTCTCAAGAGAGCTCAACCGAGCGGTGAGATACCCCGGCAGCTATGACTCTATCGAGGGTATTGAAAATCTCGACAAGGTCATTGACATCGACCAGAGCCCCATAGGCAGAACCCCAAGGTCTAATCCCGCAACCTATACGGGAGTCTTTGCCGACATAAGAGAGCTCTTCGCGAAGACCGCCGACGCCAACGCCAAGGGATATAAGGCGGGAAGGTTCTCATTTAACGTCAAGGGCGGACGGTGTGAGGCGTGTGAGGGCGACGGAGTGAAGAAGATAGAGATGCATTTCCTCTCGGACGTTTACGTCACCTGCGACGTCTGCCGCGGAAGGAGATACAACAGAGATACCCTCGACGTCAAGTATAAGGGCAAGAATATCTCCGAGGTCCTTGAGATGACGGTGGAGGAGGCACTGCTGTTCTTCGACGGAATACCGAAGATAAAGCAGAAGCTCCAGACCCTTTTCGACGTCGGTCTCGGATATATCAAGGTAGGGCAGTCCTCGACGACCCTTTCAGGAGGCGAGGCGCAGAGAGTCAAGCTCGCCACCGAGCTCGCGCGGCGCGGCACGGGAAGGACGCTCTATATTCTCGACGAGCCTACCACGGGTCTGCACACCGCCGACGTTGAGAAGCTGATAGGAATTCTCCAGCGCCTTTGCGACGGAGGCAACAGCGTTCTCGTCATAGAGCACAATCTCGACGTTATCAAGACCGCCGACTATATCATCGACCTCGGTCCTGAGGGAGGAGACAGAGGCGGAACACTGGTGGCAACGGGTACTCCCGAGGAGGTCGCTGAAAATAAAAATTCATATACGGGTGAATATTTGAGCAAGGTGCTCAAAAAAGACGCGGAATGAACGAATTTGTGAATTAAAAGTAATGAATATGTAAAAAAAGATGAAAAATGGTGTTGACAATTGCATAAATATACGCTATAATGTTATACGCACTAAAAAATTTCACTTTGGAGGAAATTATAATGAAAAAGATTTTGGCACTTGCAATGGCAGTGGTTATGCTCCTGTGCGTCGTTTCCTGCGGATCTAAGCAGAGCAACGTAAAGGTCTACACAGAGTATGAGCTCACAGCCGAGAAGTACGCTTTCGCTATCGCGAAGGAAAACACCGCTCTTATGACAGCCGCTAACGAGCTTCTTGCTGAGCTCAAGGCAAACGGCGAGCTTGATAAGATCATCAACTCCTTCTTCGACGGCACAGCAACCTTTGAGTATGAGAACCCCATTCCTTCAGCTCCCACAGGCGCTGATAAGGCAAACTACCTCGTAGTAGCAACAAACGCATATTTCCCGCCCTTTGAGTACTATAACGGAAGCAAGCTCACAGGCGTTGATATGAAGATCGCGTCGCTCCTCGCTGAGAAGCTCGGCAAGACCCTCTACATCAACGATATGGAGTTCGACTCTGTTATCACCTCGGTCAAGAACGGCGAGTCCGACATCGGAATGGCAGGTATGACTGTAAACGAGGAGAGAAAGAAGACTATCGACTTCACCACCGAGTACTATGAGTCCGCTCAGGTGCTTATCGTTCGCGAGGACGACAAGGTATTCGCAGAGTGTAAGAGCGCTGACGATATCATCGCAAAGCTCGGCGAGCAGGACAAGGAGTTCAAGGTCGGAACACAGAACGGAACAACAGGCTTTATGTTCTCCAACGGTGACGAGGGCTTCGGATACGACGGCTTCAAGAACCTCACCACAAGCGGCTACACAACAGGCGCGCTTGCAGTTCTCGACCTCGCTAACGGCAAGGTTGACGCTGTCATTATCGACAAGCAGCCCGCTATAATGATTGCAAAGAGCACAAATAAATAATGAACGCATTTGAGATATTTTATAGGCAGCTGATCGAATACGGCGGCTATAAAACAGTTCTCATAGGTCTGAAAAACACCGCTTTAATAGCGGTGTTTGGACTTTTAATCGGTCTTGTGCTCGGTTGTCTTCTGGCTACCTGCAAGATACTTCCGAGAACGAATCGGATCGTGAGAATCCTCTCCTCGGTGGTCGACGTTTACGTCGCCATCTTCAGAGGAACGCCTATGGTCGTTCAGCTCCTGCTTGTACATTACGTTATTTTTCCCGCTGTCGGACTTGATATCTCCTCTATTGCCGAGGCGGTCCTCGCCTTCGGTCTCAACTCGGCGGCGTACGTCTCCGAGATAATAAGAGGCGGTATTCTCTCGATCGATATCGGACAGACCGAGGCAGGCCGCGCTCTCGGTCTCAACTACGGAAAAACAATGATAAAGATCGTCCTTCCTCAGGCGATCAAAAACGTTATCCCCACCCTCGGAAACGAGTTTATCGCCCTCCTGAAGGAGACCTCTGTGGTCAGCTTCATTGCGGTGGTCGATATCACAAAGTCCTTCCAGAATATTGCGAACAGTACCTATGAGTATATCGTTCCGTACATTGTTCTGGCGCTGGTCTACCTTGTGGTCGTCCTTGCCGTCACGGGACTTATAAAGCTTGTTGAAAGGAGGCTGCGCGCAAGTGATAAGCGTTAAGAACGTATATAAATATTTCGGTAAGGATCAGGAGATCAAGGTCCTTACGGGCGCTTCCTGCGAGATCAAAAGGGGAGAGAAGGTCGTTATTATCGGACCTTCGGGAAGCGGAAAGAGCACGATGCTCAGATGTATGAATCTGCTCGAAGAGCCTACCTACGGTGAGGTCTGGCTTGAGGATAAGCTGCTCACCCCCGCCGACCCATACCTTCACTTCGACGTGATAAGAGCCTCCGAGACATATAAGAAGATGCTTGCCGAGAACGGCTCGGACGAGGCTGTTATCGCCGAGATCAAGGAGAAGGATCTCCTTCGCAAGCACGAGGGAAAGGAATACGCAAAGGCGCTGAAGGCGGTTGAGGATCAGTACAGAATAGACATCAACCTTGCCCGTCAGAGAATGGGAATGGTCTTCCAGCATTTCAACCTTTTCAATAACCTGACGGTAATTCAGAACCTTATGCTCGCTCCCGTTCAGCTCAAGCTTATGACAAAGGAGGAGGCGGAGCAGAAGGCTGTTCAGCTTCTCGACAGAATAGGTCTGCTCGACAAGAGAGACGAGTATCCCTCGAAGCTCTCGGGCGGACAGAAGCAGAGAGTCGCGATCATCCGCGCGCTCGCGATGAACCCCCAGGTTATGCTCTTTGACGAGCCCACGTCGGCCCTCGACCCCGAGATGGTCGGAGAGGTGCTGGAGCTTATGAAGGAGCTTGCGAATGAGGGAATGACGATGGTAGTCGTTACCCACGAGATGGGATTCGCGAGGGAGGTTGCGGACAGAGTCCTCTTTATGTGCGACGGAGTTATCGCCGAGGAAGCCGCGCCCGAGGAATTCTTCTCAAATCCCAAGAACCCGCGTCTGCGCCAGTTCTTACAGGCAATACTTTAATAATTATGGCCTGTACGCCTCACGCCCCGAAGAACGACGCTTCTTGCTCAAATCTGACTATCCCCTAACAGAGGCTGTCTCAAATTTGCATTTGAGACAGCCTCAAATTTTATGGGGAAGCTAAAGCAATTATAGCATACCAAGGCAGGAAGTTTTCGCCCGCCTTTTGGGGGAGGCGGCGCGGCGGAGGCTCTTTACTTCAAATGCAAAAAAATTATTAATTTTAAAAATATTCTTGAAAAAGAGAAAAAGATGTGGTATAATACCCTTGTTATCGACTTGTCGATGAAAAATACAGCCGCGGGCTGTGAAATAAGGCCATACCAGCCGGGGAATTAGCGGTGCCTTGTACCTGAAATCCGCTACAGCAGGGGTTCATTCCTTTTGTGAGGGTCGAGCCTCTACGTATGAGCCGTACCTGCTGTGTTGAAGAGTGGGTCTTGCGCAATTGGGAGTTGTGAACCATGTCAGGTGGGGAACCAAGCAGCATTAAGCAATAAACCCGATGTGCCGCGAGGCAGCCTGCTCGGAGCAGTATGTACGGAGTTCGCGTGGTGGTGACATTCGATCTTAAGGTGTATGGTCTTATTTTGCGGCTCGCTTTTTATAGAAATGGGAGGTGAATATTTATGCATCAAGCATTATACCGTAAGTGGAGGCCCCAGACCTTCGACGACGTTTACGGTCAGGAGCATATAACCTCAATTCTCAAATACGAGACCGAAAATAATAAGTTTTCTCACGCGTATCTTTTCTGCGGCTCGAGAGGTACGGGTAAGACTACCTGCGCGAAGATCCTCGCAAAGGCGGTCAACTGTGAGTCGCCCGTGGGCGGCAGTCCCTGTAATTGCTGTCCCTCCTGCCGAGCTATAGACTCGGGCGCGGCTACCGACGTACTCGAGATGGACGCCGCCTCGAACAACGGCGTTGAGAATATCCGAGACATAAGAGACGAGGTGGTATATACCCCCACCTCGCTGAAATACAGAGTTTACATCGTGGACGAGGTGCATATGCTCAGCGGAAGCGCCTTCAACGCTCTGCTCAAGACCCTTGAAGAGCCGCCCTCCCACGTGGTATTCATTCTCGCTACCACCGAGCTTCACAAGCTCCCCGCAACTATAATCTCCCGCTGTCAGCGCTTTGATTTCCGCCGTATCGCCACAGAGGTGCTTATGGCGAGACTCTCGCTCATAGCCGAGAAGGAGGGGATTGTTGCCGACGAGGGGGCGCTCCGCGCCATCGCGAAGCTTGCTCAGGGCGGTATGCGAGACGCTATCAGCCTTCTGGAGCTCTGCGCGGGTAACAGGACGGCTATCGACGAGGCACTGGTCGAGACTACCGTCGGCTCGGGCGGAAAGGACAAGATCGTAAAGACCGTGAAGGCGGTCTGCTCCTCGGATTACGACACTATCTTCGGAGTGGTGGACGACATAGTCCGCTCCTCAAAGGACATAGGGGTATTCTGGCAGGAGCTTATGGGATATTACCGCGATATGCTGGTCTTCAAGACTACCGAGAAGGCGGACAGGTATCTCGATCTTACAGACAACGAAAAGCAGACTCTTGGGGAGACCTCGGCGCTCTTCACCAAGGAGACTATCCTCACTCACTGCCGAATGCTCGACTCATCACTTTACGAGATGCAGAGGGCAGGGAACGCAAAGAGAGTGATCGCCGAAATGACGCTTATAAAAATGTGCGACAGCTCACTCGACACAGGGCTTGACAATATCCTATCAAGGCTTTCAAGGCTTGAGGTGGCAATATCCTCGGGCGCTGTGGCGGCAACACCGCCTCAGACGGTAAAGCCGAGGGAAAAGGAAGCCGCTCCCGAGGTAAAGCGGGAGGAGACGGTGACCCCCGAGATAAAGGTCACAGATCCCCCAAAGGCGGCTGTGGCAACCGACGGCAGCCTGAAGCCGATACGCGGCTGGAGAGAGATCGCCTCACGCTGTGTTGGCAACGCGGGGTACGTTCTGCCTTTCCTCGAGGGGGCGAGAGCCTATTTTGACGGTCAGGGCAAGGTAACGGTCAGATTTGCGGGAGATTTTGCTGTGGATATGGTAAAGAACGCGGGAGTGAAGCCGATACTTGCCTCGGTGCTTTCAGCCGAGCTTCACGCAAATCTCGGCGAGAACGACGTGAGATTTGAGGTCTCCGAGGATATGGGAGATGACGGCACGGCGGGGGATCTTGACGACCTTGTGGTCTCGGAGCAGTAAAGCGAAATGTGTAAATATGCGCGCGGCGCAAAGAATATAGAAAATACGTAAAGAAAAGGAAAGAGAATTATGAGAGCTAATATACCGAAGGGAATGGGCGGAGGACAGAATATGCAGGCAATGCTCCGTCAGGCACAGAAGATGCAGGAGGATATGGCGGCGCTCCAGGAGGAGCTTGACGCCCGTGAGTACGATATCTCGGCAGGCGGCGGAGTCGTTGGCGTGAAGATCAACGGAAAGAAGGAGATCCTCTCTATAGACATCAAGCCCGAGGTGGTCGATCCCGACGATATCGAGACCTTGTCCGATATTCTCGTGGCTGCCGTAAACGAGGCTATCAAGCGTGTTGACGATACCAACAGCGAGGAAATGTCCAAGATCACGGGAAGCATGGGAATGGGACTTCCCGGAATGTTCTGATATGGCTGATTATCTTGAGTCGCTCACAAGACTTGCCGAGCAGTTCGGCAGACTGAAGGGCGTGGGAAGAAAGTCGGCGATGCGTATGGCGTTCGGAGTGCTCGATCTTGACGACGGGGAGGTGGAGGAGTTTGCCACCGTTCTTCTTGACGCCAAGAGGAAGATACACCCCTGTCCGATCTGCGGAAATCTCACCGAAAGGGAGCACTGCGCGGTCTGCTCGGACCTTACGAGAGATAAGGGTATGATCTGTGTCGTGGAGGACGTCAAGACCGTCCTTTCTATCGAGCAGGTGAGGGAATTCAGAGGTGTCTATCACGTTCTTGGCGGGGTCATCTCGCCCGTGAACGGTATCACACCCGACAAGCTTCGTATGCGAGAGCTGCTTCAACGAGTCGGCGAGGGAGAGGTGCGAGAGGTCATTATCGCCACTAATCCGACGCCCGACGGCGAGGTCACGGCTATGTATATTTCAAAATATCTCAGACCCCTCGGGGTCAAGGTCTCAAGACTTGCATACGGTATTCCCGTGGGCTCTGATCTTGAATTTGCCGATGCCGTAACTCTCGGCAGAGCGATCGAGGGCAGAAGAGACCTGTAAAAAAATAGGGACGCGAGGGACGCGGGGATGCGAAGGGACGCGACTTGAGGGGTACTTTTTGCAAAAAGTACCCCTCAAACTCCCCCAAAAAACTTTAAAGCTTTTTTCTGTCACCCATATTGAAGCAGAAAGCGTTTTTTGACGTCGCTTGTCGGCAGAATAACACGGGCGGGGTTTGCGCGCTGTTTTTTTTCTAAAAGTTCGTCTTCTTTCATTAACGTTTGCAAAACAATACCCCTATGTGTCATCCTGAGCGAAGCAAACAATTGAATATTGTTTGCGTAGTCGAACCCGACGAAAGGAGGGCGATGCATAGCATCGGGATCTAAGAAACGGGAGCAGTATGCTCTTGCCCGAGATC
>SVSX01000026.1 GCA_015064085.1 Oscillospiraceae bacterium
GTTGGATTTTTAGTACCCAATAAATCAAGAGTGTTTATCGTTTTGCCCCCAAAAATTTATTGCCTAAATTGCACAAACAAACCAATAAACATTAAAATTTATTGGGGTGTGCAAAAGTGCCGAAAAGCCTTATGCCACAAGGGTTTAATAGAGTTTGTACTTGAGTCTGAGATTGTCAGCTATCATAGCGATAAACTCGCTATTCGTGGGCTTACCTCGGTTATTCTGAATGGTGTATCCAAAGTAAGAATTGAGGGTATCCACGTCGCCCCTATCCCACGCGACCTCGATTGCGTGTCTGATTGCTCGCTCGACACGGCTCGTGGTGGTCTGGTATTTCTTTGCCACGGAGGGATACAGGATTTTTGTGACACTGTTGATGATATCCGAATCGTTGACCGTAAGCAAAATTGCCGTACGGAGATATTGATATCCCTTGATATGGGCGGGAACACCGATCTGGTGTATTATCTTTGTGACCTGAGTCTCGATGTCGGGAGTTCTGTTCTTCTCCTCACCCCCTTCGGGCATCACCCCTCCTGCGGAGCTCCTTGCGCGGTTCAGCGAATTTATGTGCTCACAAAGGCTTTCTATGTTATATGGCTTCAAAAGACAAAGATCAGCCCCCGCGTGTGCCGCCTCTATAAATACGTTCTGGTTCGACACCATAGACACCACTATAAAGGCAGGGCGCTTATCATTACCGAAATTCAGCGACTTACAATTTCTCAGCACACCTATGCCGTCAAGCTTTGATAGCCAAACGTCGATTATCGCCACATCGGGGTGGCTTCTGCCGATCTTTATCAGCGCCTCCTCTCCGTTTGATGCCTCCTCGATATTTCTGTAACCCGCTCTCCTCAGCTCGTTGCAAAGTGCCTGTCTTTGTGCCGCGTTTTCGTCGGCTATCAATAATTTTGTTGAAGTTTCCATTTTATTCCTCCATATGTATTATTTTCAGCATAATTATTTTACCATATATTGGGTTAAAATGCAAGTATTTTACATAATTTCCCACACGTAGAGTTTTCACGATTTTTTGCTCCATTTTTTGGTAATATCGCACAATAAAAAGAAAAAGACAGAAAACGATCAGGAATTCCCGATGCGCTTCTGTCTTTTCTCTTTTAAGTATGCTTTATTTTCTTATAGTTTCGATATAGGAAATGATAACGTCGGCAGCCTTCTCAAAGCTGATACCCGAGGTATTTATACAGAGGTCGTAATTCGAAACGTCGCTCCACTCCTTGCCCGTATAGTACTTATAGTATTCGGCTCTCGACTTATCTATCTTCTCTATTGTCTTTTTTGCCTCCGAGGGGCGTATTCCGTAAAGGTCGACCACGTTCTTTACGTTTGTTGCATCATCGGCATAAATAAACAGACGAATAACATTTGGATTATTGCGGAGTATATAGTCGCCGCATCTTCCAACTATTATGCAATCCTTCTTTTCGGCAAGATCCCTTATTATCTTTGCCTGATAGTTGAAAAGGTTGCCGTCAGA
Source organism: Oscillospiraceae bacterium (assembly GCA_015064085.1). Classification (GTDB taxonomy): domain Bacteria; phylum Bacillota; class Clostridia; order Oscillospirales; family CAG-272; genus HGM12713. Next base: position 1,508 of record SVSX01000026.1, read on the forward strand.
CACGAATTCGTCACTGTCGGGAGACAGCACGTACTCGCCGTAGCTTCTGTTGTATCTCTTAAAGAGACCCACCTTCACCTTTTCGTCAGCTCTTCCGAAAAGCTCGATATTGATACCGCTCTCCTCGGACGCAAGCTTGATAAGATCGTTGTCGTAGTAGTCGATATCAAGCCTCTGCGCCAAAAGCTTTCCTATCGTTCTTCCTCCGCTTCCAAATCCTCTCGCGATGGTTATTACCAAATTTGCCATGGTTTCTCTCCTTATATTTTTACTCTAAATTTATTCTTTCAATAAATCTTTCGAAGGCTTTTGCGCCCTCCGCGTCTCTCTTATAAACCCCCGCGTCCTCAAGTACCTTCACAAAGGTCCTGCCGATCTCACATTTAATAATCTCCTCGGTATTTTCCTCGGTAAATTCATATTTGTCCGCGAATTTTTCAAACCAAGCCTTATGCTTAGCTATCTTTTCATTTTCCGAAAAATCTTTCTTTCCGAGAATATATTCCTTCATCAGCCCGATCTCTTCCTTGAGCCTTGAGGGAAGGACGGCAAGTCCCATTACCTCAATAAGTCCGATATTCTCCTTTTTGATATTGTGAAGCTCGGCATGGGGATGGAAGACACCGAGGGGGTGCTCGTCGGTTGTGATATTGTTTCTGAGAACGATATCAAGCTCGAAAAGTTCTCCTCTCCTTCTCGCTATCGGAGTTACGGTATTGTGAGGCTCTCCGTCGGTCTCGGAGAAGATAAAGGCGCTCTCGTCGCTATATCTACGCCAGACCCCGAGTATCTTGTCGGCAAGCTCGGAAAGTCTCTCCTTGCTGCCGCCCGAGATCCTTATCACCGACATCGGCCATTTTACGATTCCCGCCTCAATGTCCTCAAAGCCTTTGAAGACGATCTTCTTCTCAACGGGCGCTTTTTCCATAGCGAAGCTGTAGCAACCGCCCTGCATATGATCGTGGGAGAGTATCGAGCCTCCAACGATCGGAAGGTCGGCATTTGAGCCGAGAAAATAGTGTGGGAATATCTCAACAAAGTCAAGTATCTTTTCGAACGCCGATCGGTCTATCTTCATCGGGGTATGCTCTCCGTTGAAGGCGATACAGTGCTCGTTATAGTAAACGTAGGGAGAATATTGCAGATACCACTGCTTTCCCGCAATAGTTATCGGAATTATTCTGTGATTCTGACGGGCAGGCTTTGCGGCGCTTCCCGCATAGCCCTCATTTTCTCTGCAAAGAAGGCATTTTGGATATCCTCCCTGGGGCAAAAGCTTTGCCGCCGCTATTGCCTTCGGGTCTTTCTCGGGCTTTGAGAGGTTGACGGTTATATCAATATCACCGTATTCGCTCTCGGTGGTCCATTTAAGGTCCTTCTTTACCCTGTAGGTCCTTATATAGTCGCTGTTGCGGCTGAGCGAGTAGTAATAATCGGTCGCCGCCTTTGGTGAGATAGCGTAATTCGCCGAAAATCTCTTTATTACCTCCGAGGGTCTCGGGGTGAGTATTCCCATAAGCTTTGTATCGAAGAGATCTCTGTAGGTGGTGGTATTTTCGGGAATTATCCCCTTCTCCGCCGCGTAGTCGCAGATCGCTCCGAGTATCTCCTCAAGCTCCGCGGGCTCTGTGCTCTCGGGCTCATTATATTCGCTCTCGGAAAGCTCCTCCATTATTCTGTTTGTCATATAAACGCGGTCACTGTCCTCGATCAGCTCGTGACCTACCGCATAGTCGATAAGCTGCTTTATAAGCGCGGAAATTTCCATTTTCACCTCAAATTATTTAGCGTATGTATTGTATATCTTCTTAAGGTCGGTCATAAAGAGCGAGGCGTTATATCCCTGCCCCTTCGGTTTGCCTACCATTACGTTGATATATCGTTGTCCGTTCTTATCCTGAGAGACGGTAACGAAGGTAAAGCCCGACTCGTCGGTATATCCCGTTTTACCCGCGACTATTCTCGTACTGCCTACCTTGGGGTTGTCCTCAAACCCGAGATGTCCGTTTTTCTGATATCCGCTGTACCAAGCGGCATAGAATGTGCAATCTGTTCCGCCCACGGTCATTTTATAGCCGTTATAGGAGGAAAGTATCTTCCACGCAAGCTCGTTATCCATAGCATACGCCATTATCGACGCCATTTCCTTCGAGGTCGTATAATGATTTTCGTGATAAAGTCCTGTGCAGTTTTCAAAATGAGTGCCCGAAAGACCCATTTTCGCCGCCTTTTCGTTCATAAGCGCCACAAATCCGTTCTCGCCTCCCGCAAGGTAATCGGCAAGGGTGAGACAGGCAATGGTGTCGGATTTATAGGAGACGAGATAGAGAAGATCTTCGACGGAATATTCCTCGCCGACCTTAAGCCCCGCACCCGAGCCGTCGCTTGCCGCCGCAAAGTCGGCGTTTTCCTTTGAAACTGTAAGCTTCTTTTCCATATCGGTCACCATCTCACAAGCAACTATAAGCGTCATAACCTTGGTCATCGATGCGGGGTATATCTTCGCGTCGGCATTCTTCTCGACAGCCGACTGAAGGGAGTCACCTCCGACCTTCACAAGCACTGTGCTGTTTGCGCTGATGAAGCTGCTGTCGGTGAGGACCACCGCCCCAGCTCCCTTTGTGACCTTATAGCTGCTTCTGCTCTCTCTTGTGGGATAGAGCGGGTCTTTACTCAGTCCCGCGGGGATCGAAGCTCCGCCAGTGGTAGTCTGTTCGGTCTTTGAGGGATCGCCCTTCGATCCTCCGCCGCCTCCGCCACCGCCAAGGGGTGAGCCTCCGTCGTTATTCATCACAAAGAAAAGGCAGACGGTAAACGCCACAAGAAGGATCACCGTTGAGATAAGCACCACAACGAAAGGTCCTTTTATTTCAATATTTTTCTCTGAAGAGTCATATTTATCTTTTCTCATTTGATCATCCTCTATTTTAAACAAATACATTTACTATATTTTATCACACCTGCCTGATTTTTTCAAGAGATATGAAAAATATTAATAGAGGAATTTTACAGCAAATTCCCATTTTTTATGACAAAAGGGGGCTGCCGCAAATTCAAATTTGCGACAGCCCTCTTAGGGTGATAATTAGTATCTCATTTGCGTTTTTTGTCGCAAACGGGATTTTTTATTTATTCTCGGACTTTTTCGGTCTTGCCAAATGTGACAGCACCTTATTTTATGCAAAGAAATTGATAAGTCCCATAACGAAGAGCACAAGGATCATCACGGGAAGAACAAAGGTAACGAAGGGGCGCATCCATTTTGCCACCTTGAGTCCCTTACCCTCGTTAGCTTCGGCAACGAAATTCTTCCAGCCCCAGCCGTATCTTGTAACGCAGAACACTACGAAAATGATAGAGCCTGTGGGAAGAAGGAGATTACTTACCACAAAATCCTCGAGGTCGAGAACACTCGAGCCTTCTCCGAAGGGCGCAAATCCCGAAAGAAGATTGAATCCGAAAATGCAAGGAAGTGAGAGCAGGAAAACTCCGATTCCCGAAATTACAGATGCCTTCTTTCTGCTCATACCCGTCATATCCATCATACAAGCGATGATATTCTCGAGTACAGCAAGTACCGTTGACAGCGCCGCAAAGATCATAAATACGAAGAAGAGTGAGCCCCAGAGTCTACCGAGAGGCATATTGTTGAATACGTTGGGAAGTGTCTCGAATATAAGAGGAGGTCCTGCGTTGGGCTGAACACCGTAAGCGTAGCAGGCAGGGAAAATAATAAGTCCCGAAACGAAAGCCACAAAGGTATCGAGCACCGCCACGTTCACAGCCTCTCCCATAAGCGATCTGTCCTTACCGATATAGCTTCCGAAGATAGCCATACCGCCCATACCGAGGCTGAGGGTGAAGAAGGACTGATTCATAGCGCCGACGATAACGTTGATAAGACCCACCTTCTTGACGTTCTCAGCGTTGGGAACAAGGTAGAACTTAAGTCCTTCAGCGCCTCCGTCAAGCATAATGCTGTTCACTGCAAGTATCACCATAACGGCAAGAAGGGCTATCATCATTACCTTGGTGACCTTCTCAAGTCCGCTCTTAACTCCCGTCATACATACGACGGTAGCCACAAGCATTATCAAGGCAACTATAATTATCATCGGAACGGGCTCCGCGATCATCTCACCGAAGGAAGCGTCAATAACACTCTTGTCCACAGCGGTGAACTTTCCCGCCGCGGTCATAAGGAAATACTTTACCATCCATGCCGCGACCGTGGTGTAGAACATAAGCAGGATCACATTACCCGCGAAAGCCACGTATCCGTGAAGATGCCACTTGCTTCCCTTGGGCTCAAGCTCCTGATAGAGTCTCACAGGGCTCTTCTGACTCGCGCGTCCGAGGGCAAACTCCATCGTCATAACGGGAATGCCCATAACCGCTAAGAAAAATATGTAGATAAGAACGAATATAGCGCCGCCGTACTGTCCCACCATATAAGGGAACTTCCAGACGTTGCCTATACCAATAGCACAGCCCGCGCTGAGCAATATAAAGCCGAGTCGGCTTCCAAGCTTTTCTCTTGACATGTCAAATCAATATCTCTTAGGATATTTTCCTCCACTTTATTATTTGAAATTGAAATTTATTATTCCAAGTACAAAGATCACCGCTATGATCACGGGAATAACTATTGTCACAAACCATCTCATCCAGGAAGCGACCTTAAGTCCCTTGCCCTCGTTAGCTTCGGCAACGAAATTCTTCCAACCCCAGCCGTATCTTGTAACGCAGAAAAGACAGAAAATAAGCGAACCTATAGGAAGAAGCAGATTGCTGACAATAAAGTCCTCAAGGTCCATTATCGTCGAGCCTTCCGCAAAGGGAACGATTCCCGAGAGTAGATTGAAGCCGAATACGCAAGGAAGCGAGAGAATGAATATTCCAATTCCGACGACAGCACTCGTCAGCTTTCTTCCCCATGAGGTAAGATCCATAATACAAGCAATGATATTCTCAAAGACCGCAAGGACAGTTGAAAGCGCCGCAAAGGTCAGGAATACGAAAAACAGACTTCCCCAAAGTCTTCCCATAGGCATATTGTTGAATACGTTGGGAAGAGTCACAAAGATAAGTGACGGACCCGCGTCGGGCTTTACACCGTAAGCGTAGCAGGCGGGGAAAATTATAAGACCCGAGACCACAGCCACAAAGGTGTCGAGCACGGCAACGTTCACAGCCTCGCCAAGGAGCGCTCTCTCCTTGCCGATATAGCTTCCGAAGATAGCCATAGAGCCTATTCCGAGGCTGAGTGTAAAGAAGGACTGGTTCATAGCGCCGACGATAACGTTGATAAGTCCTGCCTTTTCAATGTTTTCGGTGTTAGGAATAAGGTAAAATTTAAGTCCCTCAGACGCTCCGTCAAGGAAAACGCTGTTCACAGCAAGGACGACCATAATAGCAAGAAGAGCTATCATCATCACCTTAGTTACCTTTTCAAGTCCGCCCTTAACACCCGTCATACATACAAGAGTACCGCAGAGGACGATAACAGCCATAAATACCGTCTGCCAAAGGGGTTCGGCAAGCATATTGCCAAATGCCGTTCCTACACCGTTCGTGTCAAGCCCCTCGAGCTTACCCGTAGCCGTCATAAAGAAATACTGAAGCATCCAACCCGCAACATTGGTATAAAACATCATAAGTATGATGTTACCAATAAGGGCAAAAACACCGTGGATATGCCATTTAGAACCCTTTGGTTCGAGCTCCTGATAAAGACGCACAGGGCTCTTCTGACTTGCTCGTCCAAGGGCAAATTCCATAGTCATAACGGGAACTCCGAGGACGATAAGACAAATGATATAGATCAGAACGAATATTCCTCCGCCGTACTGTCCTACCATATAAGGAAATTTCCATACGTTACCTATGCCGATAGCGCATCCCGCGCTGAGCAATATGAAGCCGAGTCGGCTTCCAAGCTTTTCTCTTGACATAAAAAGTTCGGATACCTTCAGTATCCTTCCTCCAATTTCATCTATTTGAAACAATTATATCACAAATATTTCATTTTTTCAAGTACCTATCCGCACTATTTGTCAATTTTTCCTTCTTTTTGTGCAAGTTTGCTTTTTATTATTGTAAAATGGGAATACCTGTGCTATAATTAAGGGAGATTAGAAAAGACCGAAAGGCAGATTATGAGATCATATAATACTAACGATTTTTACGCTGACTCGCCGACCGTTGTGGCGCTCGGCTGCTTCGACGGTGTCCATAAAGGACACCGAGAGGTAGTCTCGGAGGCGGTAAGGATAGCGAAAGAAAAAAATATAAAAAGCGCTGTCTTCACCTTTAGCGACTCCCCGAGAAATTTTTTCTCCCCGGGGGCGTCACCAACTATAACCGAGCCCGAGGAAAAGAAAAGACTTATGCGCTCCCTCGGGGTGGATATTTATATTTCCGTCCCCTTTGATGAAAGAATGTGTCAGCTCTCCGCTGAGGATTTCTTTTACGAGATCATAATAAAGAGACTGTCGGCAAGTCACGTGGTCTGCGGCTTCAACTACTCGTTCGGCAAAAACGGGAGAGGCAGTACCGATCTTCTCTCCGAGCTCTGCCGCAAAAATCTCATAGGCTTCACCTCACTTGAGCAAGTGAACGTCGATGGCGAGGCTGTCAGCGCCTCTGCGATACGCAGAGCGGTAAGCGAGGGTGATATGGAATCGGCGATGAGATATCTCGGCAGACCGTTTTCGATAAGTGTCAAGGTGACAGACGGTCAGAAGCTTGCGAGGCGGCTCGGCTTTCCGACGATAAATCAGACGTTGGAGCTTGGAAGGCTCGTGCCGAGACACGGCGTTTACCTCACCCGCTCCTCTGTGGGAAGAAGGAAATACTACGGAATAACCAACGTGGGGACTCGCCCTACCGTAGGCGGAGGACTCCTCTGCGCCGAAACTCATCTCTTCTCATTCTCGGGCGATCTTTACGGAAAACGCGTGAAGGTAGAATTTTTGCGTTTTATCCGCGACGAAGTTCCCTTCTCCTCGGTAGATGACCTTGCAAAACAGGTCGCGGAGGACATAAACAATGCAAAAAAATTCATTAAAAAGGGCTAAAAGCGTGTTTTTTTTCACAAAAAGCCTTGACAAATAAAAAAAACAGTGCTAAACTATCCACATAGCAAATAAAAGGAGTTTGACCGTGATGAATAACGTTATTTTCGCAAACAAGTTTTATTACCTTTATTTTTATTGCTGCAGATAAAATAAAGGTGCTTTTTGTTGCGGATCAACGTTTCATCTGTTTTATAAAACCACAGTGAAGCCTTCCGGTGAAAAACACCGCAGGCTTCATTTTTATTTATATATGTCTGCGGCGGGAAAGCCCCTCAAAAAATTTTCATTTCAAGGAGAAAAATTATGATCGCCGTTATTAAACAAGGAACAACGGACAAACAACTCGAAAATCTTTCAAATTGGCTCAAAGCCCAGGGGCTTGATGTCCATCTCTCAAAGGGCAGCTCACACACTATAGTCGGTCTTGTGGGAGACACCTCAAAGATCGACGCCGAGCTTCTCGAAAGCCTTGACATCGTTGAAAGCGTCAAGCGCATCAGTGAGCCATTCAAGAGCGCAAACAGAAAATTCCACCCCGACGACACCGTTATAGGTGTGGGCAACACCTCGGTCGGCGGAGATATATTCTCGATCATAGCAGGTCCTTGCTCGGTCGAGAGCGAGGAGCAGGTCATGGCTATTGCCCGTGCCGTCAAGGAGGCGGGCGCAACTATGCTCCGCGGCGGCGCGTTCAAGCCCCGCACGTCTCCCTATGATTTTCAGGGTCTTAAGGCAGACGGCATCGAGCTTCTCCTGAAGGCGAAGGCAGAAACGGGACTCCCGATAGTCACCGAGATAATGAACGCCAACCACCTTCCCCTCTTTGAGGACGTGGACGTTATTCAGGTCGGCGCTCGTAATATGCAGAACTTTGAGCTTCTCAAGGAGCTCGGAAAAACCAAAAAGGCAATTCTCCTGAAGAGAGGTCTCGCGAATACCCTCAAGGAGCTTCTTATGTCCGCTGAGTATATTATGGCGGGAGGAAACGAGAACGTTATCCTTTGCGAGAGAGGAATCAGAACCTTTGAGACCTACACGAGAAATACCCTCGACCTTTCGGCAATCCCCCTTCTTCACGAGCTCACACATCTCCCCGTTATAATCGACCCATCTCACGCTACAGGCGTATCAAGACTTGTGAAGCCTATGGCTCTCGCTGCAGCGGCGGCGGGCGCTGACGGACTTATGATAGAGGTGCACAACGACCCCGCCCACGCCCTTTGCGACGGCGCTCAATCACTCACCCCCGATGCCTTTGGCGAGGTATGCTCCTCGGTAAAGAAGGTGCTCGAGGTAATAGACTAAGATCGGAGATAAAAAATGAAGGTTGGAATTTGCGGACTCGGACTTATAGGCGGCTCTATGGCTAAGGCTTATGCCGCCGAAGGACATACCGTATACGGATTTGATACAAATGCCCCCTCTCTCGGATATGCTATGCTCTCGGGAATGATATCAGCCGAGCTTAATGCCGACACTATCCCCAACTGTGACCTGCTCTTTGTAGCCCTCTACCCCAAGGCGGCTATAAAATACCTTTCGGAGATCGCCGAGCTCATAGACAAAAAAACGGTCGTCATCGACCTTTGCGGAACAAAGGAGAAGATCTGCGAATGTGGCTTCGCTCTGGCTGAAAAATACGGCTTTACATTTGTTGGCGGACACCCTATGGCGGGAACTCAGTTCTCGGGCATAAAGTATTCCAAGCCCAACCTGTTCAAGGGCGCGCCAATGGTCCTCGTGCCGCCGATATTCGACGACATCGCCTTTCTCGACGGTATAAAAAAGCTTCTCGCTCCCGCGGGATTCGGAAAGATATCGGTAACAACAGCCGAAAATCACGACAGACTCATAGCCTTCACCTCTCAGCTTGCCCACGTGGTGTCAAATGCCTACATAAAAAGCCCTACGGCACAGTCACATAAGGGCTTTTCCGCGGGAAGCTACAAGGATATGACACGCGTCGCTTGGCTGAACGAATATATGTGGAGTGAGCTCTTCCTCGAAAACAAAGAGCCCCTGCTCTTTGAGATCGACTCGATAATTGCCTCACTCACCGAATACAGAGAGGCGATCGCCTCGGACGACTCGGATAAGCTCACAGAGCTCCTTCGGGACGGAAGAATCGCAAAAGAGCTGGTAGACGGCTAAGAAAGGTAAAAAGATGAAAACTGTACACGTAAAGGCTTCGCTGGAATATGACGTTATAATAGGTAAGGGATTGCTCTGCCGCACAGGAGAGCTCACAAGGAAGGCTTTGGGAGTTTGCTCCCTCTGCATCGTCACAGATGACACTGTAGACTCACTTTATGGAGAAAAGGTGGAAAACTCCCTCAGGGAGAGCGGATTTTCTACCGTAAAATTCGTTATCCCTCACGGTGAAGCATCAAAGAGCACAGCCTCTCTCGTTGCGCTTCTTGAATTTCTTGCCGAAAACAAACTTACAAGAGGAGACGCTATCGTCGCTCTTGGCGGCGGTGTAGTCGGAGATCTCGCGGGATTTGCCGCGGCGGTCTACCTCAGAGGAATAAAATTCATTCAGATCCCCACGACACTTCTTGCCGCCGTAGACTCCTCTGTGGGTGGAAAAACAGCGGTCGATCTTGTGGCGGGAAAGAACCTTGCGGGTGCTTTCCACCAGCCCTCACTCGTAATATGTGACTACGAGACCCTCGACACACTCACCCCCGAGATATTTGCCGACGGCTGTGCCGAGGTGATAAAATACGGAATAATCAACGATAAGCCACTTTTCACCCTTCTTGAAAAGGGCATAAAGGAAAATATCGAGGAGATCATCGCCTCCTGCGTCGCAAACAAGGCGGCTATTGTGGCTGAGGACGAATTCGACACGGGAAAGAGACAGCTTCTCAACCTCGGTCACACCGTCGGTCACGCTATAGAAGCCTGCTCGGAATTTTCAATATCCCACGGCAGCGCTGTGGCTATCGGTATGGTGATCGTCACACGCGCCGCTGTCGCTCTCGGGCTTTGCGCCCCCTCGGAGCTCAGCGCCCTGACAGAGCTGCTTAAGGCGGCAAAGCTCCCCACAAGCTGTAGCTATACCGCAGAGGAGCTGACACCCGCCGCCCTTGGCGACAAAAAGAGAAAGGGATCGTCGATAACCCTCGTCATTCCCTACTCTATTGGCGACAGCCGCCTCTATAAAACAGACGTTGCCGACCTCGAGGAGTTTATCCGCAAGGGTCTTTAATAAAAAGGAGCTACTATGAAGGTAAGAATAACCCCCTCAAATCCAAACGGAAGGATTAAATCCATAGCATCAAAATCAGCCGCCCACAGACTTCTCATCTGCGCGGCACTTGCCGACAAGGCGACAGAGATCTTCTGCGAGGAGATCAACGAGGATATCTCGGCGACGGTCAGATGTCTCAATGCTTTGGGCGCGAAAATAACCAGAAATGAGAAAAGCTTCACCGTGCTCCCCATAAGGATACCAAAGCGCGAGGCTCTTCTCGACTGCGGCGAAAGCGGCTCTACTCTCAGGTTTATGACACCTGTGGTCGCCGCCATCGGCTGCAAAACAGATTTCGCTATGGCGGGAAGGCTTAAGGATCGCCCCCTCTCTCCCCTTCGTGAGGAGCTTGAGGCACACGGAGTGAGCTTTTCAGAGCCCAATAAGAGTCCTCTCTCTCTTTCGGGAAGGATCTCGGCGGGTGAATACAGAATCAGAGGAGACGTCTCCTCACAGTTCATAAGCGGTCTTCTCTTTGCCCTTTCGGTATGTGAGGGCGAGAGCAGACTTGTGGTCGAGGGTAAGCTCGAGTCGCTCCCCTACGTCAATATGACACTTAACGCCCTCTTCAGCTTCGGCGCTGATATCGACATTGGCGACAATCTCTTTATGATACACGGAAAGAGCCGTCTCAGATCGCCCTCCGCTCCGATCACAGTTGAGGGAGATTGGTCAAATGCCGCCTTCGCTCTCGCGGCGGGCGCGCTCACAAAAAAAGGCAAGGTCAGCGTCTTCGCCCTTGACGAAAACTCAATGCAGGGAGACCGATCGATAATCGAAATACTCGTCCGCTTCGGCGCTGATGTAAGGCGGCGAGAGGATTGCTTTACCGTTCGCGGCGGACAGCTCCGCGGCATAGAGCTCTCTGCCGAAAATATTCCCGACCTTGTTCCCGTCATCGCGGTAGTTGCGGCGGGAGCTGTGGGAACGACAAGGATCTACGGCGCTTCAAGGCTGAAGCTCAAGGAAAGTGACAGACTCGAGAGCGTCACCGCGATGCTCACCGCCCTCGGAGCTGATATAAAAAAGACCGACGACGGCTTGATAATCAACGGAAACGGAAGGCTCTCGGGAGGAGTCGTTGACTCCTTCAGCGACCATAGGATCGCTATGAGCGCCGCAGTTGCCTCTATCCTCTGTGAAAACGAGGTGATCATAACGGGAGCGGAATCGGCTGCAAAATCCTACCCCTCCTTCTGGGATGATTTTGCCTCACTTTCGGTGAGCCTCATCAAAGAATAAAATTTTAAGGATATAATATGTCAACGACTTACGGAAAAAATCTGAAAATAACCATCTACGGCGGCTCTCACGACAGCGAGATCGGTGTTATCGCCGAGGGTCTGCCAAGGGGCTTCAAGGTGGACATTGAAAAGCTCCGCGCCTTTATGGAGCGCAGAGCCCCCGGCAGAAACGCCTACTCCACAAAAAGAAAAGAGCCCGACATTCCCGTCTTTCTCTCGGGAATGAGCGACGATACCCTCACGGGAGAGACACTTAAGGCAGTAATATACAACACAAATCAGCGTTCCTCCGACTATTCGAATACCGCATTTGTTCCCCGCCCCTCTCACGCGGATTTTGCGGCGAGAATGAAATACGGCGACAAGGTAGACCTCAGAGGCGGCGGTCATTTCTCGGGAAGGCTGACAGCGCCTATGTGCATCGTGGGAGGTATATGTCTCCAATACCTTGAGTCACGCGGAATATACGTTGGCGCTCACGCCCTTTGCGTTGGCAACGAGTATGACAGATATTTCGATCCCGTTTCGGTAACAAGGGAGGAGCTCGAGTGCTCGGCGCGCTCCGACTTTCCTGTTCTCGATCCTCTGAGCGGTGAGAAAATGAGAGCCGTTATAGAGGAAGCGAGACTTTCCTGCGACTCGGTGGGAGGAATTATTGAATGTGCGGCTATCGGACTTCCCGCGGGACTTGGAGAGCATATCTTCTGCGGTGTCGAAAACAGAATATCGGGTATCGTTTTCGGTATCCCCGCCGTCAAGGGCATAGAATTCGGAAGAGGCTTTGAGGCGGCGCACATCAAGGGCTCGGAAAACAACGACGGATTTTACACCGACGGAGAAAGAATATTCACAAAAACCAACAACGCGGGCGGAATACTCGGCGGTATGACAACGGCGATGCCGCTTATATTCCGAGCCGCTATGAAGCCTACTCCCTCTATCTTCAAGGAGCAGGACAGCGTTGATATGGTGACAATGACTAACACAAAACTCAGCATCAAGGGAAGGCACGACCCCTGCGTGGTAATTCGAGCCGTACCCGTCTTCGAGGCGGCAACGGCTATTGCGATCTGCGATATGCTATTTGACGAATCGGAGGCTGAAAAATGAAACTCACCGCAAAGCATACTCTCCTCGCAAGCTACGTTGGATATCTCACTCAAGCGCTTATAGTTAATTTTGCCCCCCTTCTCTTTATTACATTTCAGAATACCTACGACCTTTCGGTCTCGCGGATAAGCACACTGATCGCCATAAGCTTCACGACTCAGTTCCTTACCGACGCCTTCGCGGCGAAATTCCCCGAACTCCTACCCACCCGCGCTACGGTGGTGGCAGGTCAGCTTCTTGCTATATTCGGGATCACGGGCTACGCATATCTGCCGAGCATTATGCCCCCATACGTCGGACTTATCATCTGTACTGTGACCTCGGCTATAGGCTCGGGAATCGTGGAGGTGCTTGTAAGCCCGATAGTTGAAGCCTGTCCGACAGATAAGAAAAGCGCCTCTATGAGTCTGCTCCATTCCTTTTACTGTTGGGGTCAGGCGGGAGTGGTGCTCCTCTCGACCTTGTTTTTCAAGCTTGTCGGTATTGAAAATTGGAGAATACTCGCCTGTCTTTGGGCGATCGTTCCCACCGTCGGAGCTATAGGATTTTGTCTCGTTCCGATATTTCCTCTTGAGTCTGACAGTAAGGAAAGCAGCGAAAAAGCAAAAAAAGACCCGTCAGCAAGGCGTATGCTCGCGGTCTTCCTCATTGTAATGATCGCCGCGGGTGCGGCTGAAATGGCTATGGCGCAATGGGCGTCAAGCTTTGCAGAGTCGGCTCTCGGAGTATCCAAGGCGGTTGGTGACCTGCTCGGTCCTTGTGCCTTCGCGGTACTTATGGGACTGACACGTGTCCTTTACGCAAAATTTTCAGACAAGCTTAACCTTAAGCTGCTCATTATTCTCTCTGCCGTCCTTTGCGTCGTATGCTATCTCGTGGCGGCATTGTCCCAAAATCCTATAGTCTCGCTTCTGGGCTGCGCCCTCTGCGGTCTCGCGGTGGGTATCACCTGGCCCGGAACATACAGCCTCGCCGCCGCTACTCTCCCGAATATGGAAATGAAGACCTTCGCGCTTCTCGCCCTCGGAGGAGACATCGGCTGCACACTCGGTCCTGCCCTTGTGGGTTGGATCGCGGGATTCTTCGGAGACGATCTCAAGATATCCTTTGCGGCATCGACCGCTTTCCCTCTGATAATAATAGTCCTTCTGCTGATATACAGAAAAAAGATAAGATCTCGATAAGTAACGAAAGGATCAAAAAATGGAACTCAGCGAACTTCGTAACGAAATTGACTCGATAGACCGTCAGCTTGTTGAACTTTTCAAGAAAAGAATGAACGTCGCCTCCGACGTAGCGGAGTACAAGCGGCAGAACAATATGAAGGTGCTTGACCCCTCGAGGGAAAGAGCCCTTCTCTCTAAGGTTGGAGAGCTTGCGGGGGAGGAATTCTCTGATCAGACGAGAATTCTTTACTCAACTATTCTCGACCTTTCACGCTCATATCAGCACAAAAAGCTGAACGCCAACTCAGATCTCGCAAACCAGATGATCTCGGCGGTGGAAAACACCGAAAGGATCTTTCCCGAAAGCGCCGTCGTGGCTTGTCAGGGAATGGAGGGTGCTTATTCACAGCAGGCGGCGGAAAAGCTCTTCCGCACTCCCTCTATAATGTTTTTCGCAAACTTTGAGAACGTTTTCTCGGCTATCGAATCGGGAATGTGCAGATACGGTGTCCTCCCGATAGAAAACAGCACGGCGGGATCTGTAAAGCAGATATATGACCTGATGATAAGCCACAAATTCAAGATAGTACGCTCGGTCAGAATAAAGATAGACCACAACCTTATGGCAAAAAAGGGCGTAAAGCTCTCGGAGATCAAGGAGATCTTCTCTCACGAGCAGGCTATAAATCAGTGCTCGGAGTTCCTCGCAACACTTCCGAAGGACGTTAAGATAACCCGAGTCGAGAACACCGCCACCGCGGCGAGAATGGTATCCGAGTCTGAGCGCCGCGACGTTGCCTCCCTTTCCTCCCGCTCCTGCGCGGCAGAGTATAACCTCTCGGTCCTCGCAAGCTCGGTTCAGGACAACGGCAATAACCACACAAGATTTATCTGCATCTCGAATGAGCTTGAGATATACCCCGGTGCTGACAGGACCTCACTTATGATCGTTACACCGCATAAGCCGGGCGCGCTTTATAAGATGCTCTCAAAATTCAACGCCCTCGGTATAAACCTCGTAAAGCTCGAGTCACGTCCGCTCCCCGACCGAGATTTTGAATTTATGTTCTATTTTGACCTTGAGGTTTCGGTCTACTCGGAAAAGCTGGCACAGCTCCTCTCAGAGCTTGAGCAGGAATGTGACGAGTTCACATACCTCGGCTCGTATCTGGAGGTGATCTGATGAAAACGGGATACAAAAATATGAAATGCGGACTCATCGGAGAGCATCTCGGTCACAGCTTCTCAGGACCTATCCACAAGGAGCTTGCCGACTATTCCTACGAGCTCCGTGAATTGCGCCCCTCTGAGGTGGGAGATTTCGTCAGAGGCGGAGATCTTGATGCCTTCAACGTGACTATTCCCTACAAAAAGGACGTTATTCCCTTCCTCGACGAGATCTCCCCCGAGGCTCGTTCAATAGGAGCGGTAAATACCGTAGTAAAGGGCAAGGACGGCAAGGTCCGAGGCTATAACACAGATTATTTCGGCTTCTGCCATATGATAGAGCTCTCGGGCTTCGACGTAAAAGGGAAAAAAGCAATAGTCTTCGGCACAGGCGGCGCTTCGCTGACCGTATGCGCAGTGCTTCGAGACAAGGGAGTCAGGGAGCTTGCTGTGATCGGAATTGAAGACAACACCCCCGAAAACCTTCTTCGCCACGCCGACGCCGAGCTTGTCGCAAACGCCACCCCCGTGGGTATGTACCCCAAAAACGGAAATTCCCCCGTGGATCTTTCTCTCTTCAAGGACTCTAAATGCGTCCTCGACGTGATCTACAATCCCTCAAGGACCGCTCTGCTTCTTGAAGCCGAAAAGCGCGGAATTCCTTATGTCAACGGTCTGCCGATGCTTGTGGCTCAGGCGGCGAGAGCATTCGAATTCTTCACTGGCGACAGCTACGAGGAGGGCGCTATCGAAAGGATAACTGCAAGTGTTTCAAGACAGATAAAGAACGTGATACTCGTGGGTATGCCCGGCTGCGGCAAGAGCACTGTCGGATGTGCGACAGCCCTGGCGTTGGGACGCGAATTTGCCGACGCTGACGACGAATTCACCAAAATGCACGGTATGACCCCCGCTGACTGCATAAATACCCTCGGTGAGGACAGATTCCGTGAGCTCGAGCACGAGACCCTCTGTGAGCTTGGAAAAAAGAGCGGTATGGTGATCGCGACGGGCGGCGGCGCTGTGACAAGGGAATGCAATTACGCTCCCCTTCACCAGAACGGCACAATCTTCTTTATCGAGCGTAAGCTTGAAAATCTGGCGAGAGACGGCAGACCTCTTTCGATGAAGGTCTCCGCGGAGGATATGTACGCCGCAAGGATCGGTGCGTACCGCAGATTTGCCGACGTTACGGTGGTGTCAAACGAGGTCGTTGAGGATACAGTCTCGGCGATCATCGAAAATTTCAATAAAATTTCTTAAGGAGTCATTATGAAGATCCTCGTTATCAACGGTCCAAACCTGAATATGCTGGGTATAAGAGAACCCGCTATATACGGCTCACAGAATTTTGCCGCTCTCGAAAGATTTATAAGGGAGTCCGCAAATGCCATCGGCGTCGACGTCTCTCTTTTTCAGTCAAATCACGAGGGTGAGATAGTGGACGTAATTCAGTCGGCGTACGGCGTATTTGACGGTATCGTTATCAATCCCGCGGCATACACCCACACAAGCGTAGCGATACTTGACGCCCTCAAAGCTGTGTCTATCCCAACGGTAGAGGTGCATATTTCAGACATAAACTCCCGCGATGAATTCCGCCGCTTTTCCTTTGTTTCGCTTTACGCGGAAAAGGTCTACGCGGGCTACGGCTTCGACGGATACAAAATGGCGCTTGAATATCTGACAGGTAAATAGAAGAAAAGGAAGCTGTCTCAAATTATTATACACTATTTTTCAAAAAGCAAAGGAGAGGACCTTGTACAAAATCCTCTCCTTTTTATATTATCTATACTCAGGCATCCAACCCTTGTGCGCCTCGAGAAGATCGTCGCAGAGCGCGATGATATCGTCGATAGACAGCTCAGAGGAGGTATGAGGGTCGAGCATAGCCGCGTGGTAGATATGCTCCTTCTTCTTTGTAACAGCCGCTTCAATGGTGAGAAGCTGTGTGTTGATATTGGTCATATTCATTGCCGCAAGCTGGAGTGGGAGCGCACCGACGTAGGTGGGCTGAATTCCGTCCTTCTCCACAAGGCAAGGCACTTCAACACACGCCTCGCGAGGCAGGTTGGTTATAAGTCCGTTGTTGATAACGTTTCCGCCGATCCTGTAGGGCTTGTTGGTTATCATAGCGTTCATAATGTGCGCCGCGTACTCGCTCGTGAGGTTGTGAGTTACGTCTCCCGCAAGATATTTCTCCTTGGCGTTCTTCCAGCCGTTGATCTGGTTTACACATCTTCTGGGGTACTCGTCAATTGGAATTCTGTATCTCTCTATAAGCTCGGGATAACGGGACTTGATAAAGAGGTTGTTATACTCGGCGTTGTGCTCACTGGACTCTGTGCAGTAGTAGCCGAGGCGTCTTATATACTCAAGCCTTACAAGATCGTTGAAGCCCTCGGGGGGATTTTCAAGTATCTCATAGGATCTTCTCTTGATCTCGGGATAAAGATCCTTTCCGTCGGCATCGCGGATATCAAGCAGCCACGCCATATGGTTTATTCCCGCGATCCTGTCGCTGATAGGCTGCTTTACCTCGTCAAACATACCCAGCTTCTTCAGAAGTCTCTCTGAGCAGACCTGAACGCTGTGGCAAAGACCGATAGTCTTTACCGAGGTATATCTCTGCAAATATCCCGTGAGAATTGCCATAGGGTTGACGTAGTTGAGAAACCACGCGTTGGGACATACCGCCTCGATGTCCTCAGCAAAGCCCTCTACAACAGGGATAGTACGAAGAGCTCTGAATATACCTCCGATGCCGAGAGTGTCGGCAATGGTCTGACGAAGTCCGTACTTCTTGGGGATCTCAAAGTCGGTTATCGTGCAGGGGTCGTAGCCGCCCACCTGAATAGCGTTAACAACGAAATCCGCGCCTCTGAGCGCGTCCTTTCTGTTCTCAACGCCAAGATACTTGGATATCCTTGCTCTTCCCTCGTTGATATTGTTGTTAAGCGCCGTAACCATTATGTAGGACTCCTCAAGTCTTTCGGCGTCAATGTCGTAAAGAGCAAATTCGAAATCGTGCATAGAGTCGAAAAGCATTGCGTCTCCGATAACGTTCTTGGCAAACACTGTGCTTCCCGCACCCATAAATGTGATCTTTCCCATAGCTTTGTTTCCTTTCTTTTTTTCTATTTTGACCGCAAACGCGGTTAGCTTACTTTTTGTTTTTTGCCGCGCTCATTCTGTACTCGTGAGGCGACATACCCGTGTGCCTTTTGAAAAAGGAGTAAAAATAGGTGTCGCTTCTGAAGCCGCAGAGCGAGGCGACCTCGCTGACACTGCCGTATTTTTCTCTGTCGAGTAGCATATTTTTCGCGTTGTTAAGTCTGCACCCCTCAAGAAAATCGTGAGCGGTGGAATCGGTACAGCGCTTGAAATCTCTGTCAAGCTTTGAGCGGCTGACGGCAAACCTCTGCGCCACCTCGTCGGTGGTGATATCCTTGTTGAAATTCTCGGTGAGATATTTCAGCACACCTTGAATATAAAGTGCGCTCCGCCCTACCTCGGTCACCCTTTCCTCGGGGCAGATCTCAAGCAGCTTGTTGAGAAATAGCATAAAGCCAAGCTCCTTTTCCACCTCGGAAAACTCCCGCTCGGGCTTCATAAGGGGGTAGATAAGCTCCTTCAGCTCCCTGCCCTGCGCCTCGTTCAGCTCAAAAAGATACCCCGGGCTTCTCCGCAAAAGCTCTGTGTGGGCGATTCTGTCGCCAAAAGCCGAGAGAGTGCGCTCCCCGAAATAGACCACCATTCTCTCATATCGGCTGGTATTTACGCTCGACATCGAGTGTATGGTATAGGGGCTTGAAATTATAACGCAGGGGAAATCGTAAAAATATTCGTTTCCGTTTATCACCGAGCGCTGCGGCGTTTTCTCGGCGCAGAAATACATCTCAAACTTGGTGTGAAC
Source organism: Oscillospiraceae bacterium (assembly GCA_015064085.1). Taxonomy (GTDB): domain Bacteria; phylum Bacillota; class Clostridia; order Oscillospirales; family CAG-272; genus HGM12713. Next base: position 20,446 of record SVSX01000026.1, read on the forward strand.
GTGGGAAAAGGGCATTTCACCTTTTTCGGACAGATAATAATTATATTCGATCTCGTCCTTCATAAAAAAATCCTTAAAATACACCTTGATACCTCTTTCACACTTATCTTTATACATTGTATCACCATTTCGCTCAACTTTCAATGCTTTTTCTAATCTTTTTCGCCTATTTTACTCTGTTTTTTCGTCAAATACATTTTCAAATCCAAATAATCTCTCACGCCCTCAGCCCCACGCGCGGAAAAACTTGACAAACAAACAGAAGTATGCTATAATAAAACTGTGCAATAAGCGAATTACGACAAAGTGTTAAGGAAAATATCTGAAACAAATTTAGTATCGTGGGGTAAATATGAAAAAATCAATTATAAAGCTTATTGATGTTTTGCTTGTAATAATAATATCTTTTACGGCATGTAATAACGAAGAATATATTGTCGAGTATCCTGAAAAATACACAGCCGAATATTGCCTATCAAATTACGTAAAGGCAGACCCCAATCTTATACATTTGCGTTCAGCGGACAATTCGTTGGGTACAATAAACAAATACGGTTTGTATTTTGAATATTATGCAATAAAAGACATTCCACTTGACGAATATCTATGCGTTCAAAGTTATGGGTTGCTGAGCGGTGGATCTGATGCAGAGATATTTAGGTACGAGGATTTGGAAATTTCCGAACCGGAAATATTATCCTATAAACTAAAAAGTGCAAAGCTTTATTGGAATTTCGACAATAATGTTTCTGAAAATTTTCCAACGCTTGGAGCGGTAAACGTATACCAGGATGTGGTATCAATAGATGCGGAATACCTTCAAAGTTACATTCGTAAAGCTATTGATGAGGAAAATTATGTTGTGGATAATTCTAAATTCACTCCCGTATTAAAGCGAATAACCGTTAATAACGGAAGGCTAAGTACTGATATTGGTTTAACAATTATGGTTCATTTTGAAAAATATGAAAATATTGTATGGTGTTGTAGTATTGACAAATTTAATGGAGAGTATTATTTGTGTTTTTACAATTATCCGAATTTTGAAGAATTAAAGGAACTCGATGATTTTGACGCTCATACTGTTGGTTATGAATCACTGAGTATTCCTCTTTACGACGAGCTTTCGAATTTCATTCGAAATAATTGTGACCAAATACAGTAAAAAAACTTCTATATTTTCCGCACAAAACTAACCCCCACGGACAGAGGAAAAAATCCTCTGTCCGCTTTTATTTTTCTCGCGGTAACCCATGCCCTCAGCCTCACGCGCGGAAAAACTTGACAAACAAACAGAAGTATGCTATGATAAATTAACGGTATTGATTTGTGGCGAATTGATTTATAATGACTAAAAATCGGAGGATAATATGAATATCTTTGGAAAAAATTTACGAGAAGCAATACATGATGGTATAGATGAAAAAAACGAACTGAGAGAAGCATTTGAAAAAATAACGTTTTTAAATACGGGTATCAGAATCATTCAAAGTGATTTTATAAAAAAGGAATTGCAATGCATTATTTTTCTTCACATAGATTGGAATACCTTAAACGACGAGTTAAAAAAGAAAAAAACAGGTGAATACGGAGAATTGTATCTTGATGGCGAGATCAGAGAGCAAATACTGAATTGCTTTAATGAAGCAGCACTCAGATGTGATCTTCCAATGATTGAATTTTCTAATGACGATCATATATCAGTTTCCGATTATTTTTCAAGGGCAGCAAGTATATTTTTTGATTTAAATATACGAGAGATAAACAAGGAGGCAAAAAAATTCTTTGGAGATGTTAATTTCGATTTGAGGTTTAATATTTCAAAAAGTAATTACCACTATTATTTGATTTTTAATACAGATTTTGAAAAAAACGATGCAATTCGGCTTGGACTTGATAAAAAAATAGAAAACTATGTTTTTCAGCTTTGCAAAGAAAAAGCTCCTTTTAACATTTTTGCTAACCATAAGCCTTTAGCTGTTGTTGAAAGTAGAGAAAAGTTAAAAAAAGCCGGCGAGGCAATGGGGATTATGAGAAACAATCCCGATTTTGATAGGTTATAAAACAGAGGATTACTTTACGTTTTCCGCACAAACCTACCCCCCACGGACAGAGGACAAAATCCTCTGTCCGCTTTTATTTTCCTCGCGGTAAATCTTCTTGACACGGCGGGATTTATGTACTATAATTATTATGTATGACTATGTCCAAATAACAAACGAACGGAGATAACTATGCCTGAACTTCTTTCCCCCGCGGGGAATTTTGAAAAATTAAAAGCCGCTCTCCTTTACGGCGCGGATGCCGTTTATCTTGCGGGAAATCTCTTCGGTATGCGCTCTGCCGCCGATAATTTCACCGATGACGAGCTCTTCGCCGCCGCAGAATACGTTCACGAGAGGGGCAAAAAGCTCTACCTCACTGTAAATACTATGCCTCACGGCAACGAATATCCCCTGCTCCGCGACTATCTCAAAAGGATATCCACGGCGGGTATCGATGCCTTTATAGTCGCCGACCTCGGCGTTCTTGCAGAGATCAAAAATATAATTCCCAATGCCGAGATACACATTTCAACTCAGGCGAGTATCGTCAGCCCCGAGGCGGCACTGGCTTACGTCGCCCTTGGCGCAAAGAGGCTGGTTCTTGCCCGCGAGCTCTCGCTCTCGGAGATAAGAGCGATCAAGGACCGTCTCCCCGAGGAAATAGAGCTTGAAGCCTTTGTTCACGGCTCTATGTGCGTTTCCTACAGCGGAAGATGTCTCCTCTCAAACAGCCTCACGGGCAGAGACGCGAACCGCGGCGCTTGTACCCAGCCCTGCCGTTGGAATTACAAGATAGTTGAGGAAAAACGCCCCGACGAGCCCTACCCCATTGAGGAAAACGAGCTCGGCACGTTCATTATGTCCTCAAAGGATATGTGTACCATAGAAATAATCCCCGAGCTTATTGCCGCGGGGATCGACTCCTTCAAGATCGAGGGAAGAATGAAGAGCGCCTACTACACGGCAGTAGTCACAAATGCCTACCGTATGGCGATAGACGCCTACCTCGAGAGCCCCGACACGTATACCTTCAACAAGGATCTTATGACCGAGCTTGAAAGCGTATCCCACAGAGATTACGCCACGGGATACTATCTCGACACCCCAAAGGAGAACGCCCAGACGGCGGTCAATATGGGTTATATCCGTGAAAAAGCATATTTTGCCACGGCTATCGAATATAATTCCGATGAGATACCCGAAGCATTGGCAGAGGAGACCGAGGGCGGAAGACTTTATATGTTCATTCAGCGAAACAAGGTCTCTCTCGGCGACTCGGCACAGATGATCTCCCCCTTGAGGATCGGACGGGAATTTACCGTTACCGAGCTCTATTCCGAAAAGGGTGAGCCGATAGAGTCAGCTCCACACCCCGCTATGCGCTTCTTTGCGCGAGTACCCTTCGAGGTACGGGTGGGAGACATAATGCGCTCGGGAGACAGGTGATCGGAGGAGCGCTCAATGTTTTTTGAGATAATAAAGGCGGTGCTTATAGGTCTGCTTGAGGGAATTACCGAATGGCTACCCATAAGCTCCACGGGGCATATGATACTCTTCAATGAGCTTTTGACCCTGAAGGTCTCGGATGAATTCTTCGAGCTTTTCGAGGTGGTCATTCAGCTCGGAGCTGTCCTTGCCGTAGCTCTCCTTTATTTCTCAAGGCTCAATCCCCTCTCGCGCGGAAAGTCGAGGGAGGAGAAAAGAGCCACGCTGTCGCTCCTTCTGAAAACGGT
>SVSX01000027.1 GCA_015064085.1 Oscillospiraceae bacterium
ACCGATCGCCGCAAGGTCGGAATACTCTCTGCACACGCGTGACACTCCGTCAAGTGCCTTCTCTCCTCTCATTCTGCAAAGAGTCATCTCTATAGCGCAAACAAGCTTGAATACCACTCCGACACCCGCAAGCTCACAGAAAGGATACGTGCTGTCGTGTCTGTGGGGGTTTACCACCGCCACAGCGGGAGGAAGCTCGTCTCTGCACTCGTGATGGTCAGTAACCACCACGTCGATACCTCTTTCGTGGGCGTAGGAGATCTCCTCGTCGGCGGTAATTCCCGTATCAACGGTAACTATAAGGCTGACACCCGCCTCCGCAAGTATCTCTACAGCCCCCACCGACATTCCGTATCCCTCGCCCTCGCGCTTGGGTATCTTGATAACGATATCCGCGCCGAGAGAGGTGAGATATAGGTACAGCATACTTACCGAGGTAACTCCGTCCACGTCATAGTCGCCGTATATACATATTTTCTCTTTATTTTCAACCGCTCTCAGTATTCTGTGAACGGCTATCTCTATATCGTTAAGAAGAAATGGGTCGTGAAAATCCGAGGTCTCGAAGCGAAGAAATCTCGCCGCCTCGTCAGCCGTCTTATACCCTCTGTTGCGCAAAAGCACCGCAAATATCTGCGATACGTTGAGCGCTTCGGCAACAGAACGGGTCTCGGCATCAAGCTCAGCACCGTCAAATATATAATTTTCACACCAAAGCTTCTCTCTTTTCGTACTGCTCATTAAAAATATATGCCTTTCTGAAACCAACTCACATTGGTGAATATTTTTTCATAAGCGCAAGGGCGCATTTAATTCCGTCAAGCGCCGCGCTTGTTATTCCTCCCGCGTACCCCGCGCCTTCTCCGCAAGGGTATATCCTTTCGTGTCCCGTTGCGGTAAGCTCATCACCTCGAAGTATTCTGAGGGGTGCTGAGGTCCTGGTCTCGGGAGCGGTAAGAACAGCGTCGTCTGCCGCAAATCCCGATATCTTTTTATCAAATGAGGCAATGCCTCTCTTAAGTCCGTCTGTAACGAAGGGCGGAAGTATTTTCTCAAGCTCTGCCGTCCTTACCTTTCCGTCTCTGTAGCTGGGGATTATTCTGCTCGGCTCTGTTCCGTGTTTTCCTCTCATAAGATCACCAACCGTCTCTACGGGAGCGCAATAATCTGAGCCACCCGCCAAAAACGCAAGTCGCTCTATCTGCCGCTGAAATTCTATAGCGCCTTCGGGTGACTCTCCAACGTCGCTCTTTCTGACCGAAACAAGCAGCGCGGAATTGGAATTCTCTCCGTCTCTCGCGTAATTGCTCATTCCGTTAACTACGACACCGCCCTCCTCCGAGGCACTTGCCACCACCGTTCCTCCGGGGCACATACAGAAGGTATAAACACCTCTGTCTCCAGTTGTATCCGAAAGGTGATATTCCGCAGCGCCAAGGGCGGAATGTCCCGCAAAATCCCCGTAAAGGGCTCTGTCGATATCCTCTCGCTTATGCTCTATTCTGACACCTACAGAAAAATCCTTCGGCGCGACCATATATCCCTTTCTGATAAGCATACCGTAGGTATCCCTCGCGCTGTGACCTGTGGCAAGTATGACCGAAGAGCACTCTATGTCTCCCTTTGATGTGTGGGCGGTCACGCCCACGCCGCTCTCGCTCATAGAGTCGAGCCGACATCTGTATATGACCCTTCCGCCAAGCTCTGCTATCCGTCTAAGAATTCCTTCTACGACGTCCACAAGCTTGTCAGTTCCTATATGAGGTCTCGCGGAGGTGAGGATCTCCTCGGGAGCACCGAACTCATAAAGTCTTTTGAGAACGTAAGCTATCTTCTCGTCGTTTACTCTTGTCATCAGCTTTCCGTCCGAGAAAGTACCCGCTCCGCCCGCGCCGAACTGAATGTTTGACTCAGAGTCAAGTCTTCCCGAGCGAACGAAGCCCTCGTTCACCTCGACCCTTCTGCGAACGTCGTCTCCTCGGTCTATTATGATAGGCTCATAGCCGTTTTCCGCCAGCAGGAGCGCCGCAAAAAGTCCCGCGGGGCCCATACCGACCACAAGGGGTGGGCGATCTGCCTTCTCAGTACCAAAGGTCACTGAAAGCTCATTCTCTGCGATCACGGTGATTCCCCGCCTCGAGAGTCTCTGCTCATCGATGCGTATTCTTTCAGGGAGCTCTGCCGCGATCGAATAAACAAGCCTTATATCCGACTTTTTTCTGGCGTCGATGCTCTTCTTATAAACGCGAAAACGAAGCTGTGTGGGGGAAAGCCCCACACGCTTCATTTCAGTAGCCGCAATTTTGTATGCCTCAGCCTCTCCTCCGTCAAGTGAGACCTTGATACCCGATATAAGAAGACTGATGGCTGAGCTCGTTCTCTGCTCACTCATCTTTGATCTCAACCTTTACAATGGAGACGACCACTGTCTCGGGCTCAAAAGTCATATGAAGAGATGAAAGCTGTTTCTTTTCCGCGTCGAAAACTCTTATATCAGAGGACTTGACGGTATCATCGGGCTTATATTCGTCAGAGAACGGAATATAGACCGAAGCCGTCTTTATCTTTTCAACGTAGGCGCGCGGACCGCTTACGTTTATGGTATAGACATTCGTGCCGAGAACTATCGTATTATCGGTAGCACAGGCAGCGCGCAGGGGAACGTTTGCGCTGTAAAGCGTGTCGGCATAGACGGTAATTGACTGGGTGTCAAGAGATGCCACGGTAACCGCGCTGCTGGGTGTCTCCACAGCAACGCTCATAGAAACGTATCCCACCTTTTCAATAGAGGAAAGATCGATATACGCGCGAAAATCCTTTTCGCTGTATTTCTGAACGTCGGTCTTCTTTCCTTGAATGGTGATGTTTGCCTTCTGCTCTGTAAGACCAAAGACCGAAAGTCCGGTATTTTGAAGGAGGCTATCCCTGTTGACCACCTCTATCTCAATAGCAAATGTCTTTGTGTAGTTGTTATTCTGAGCATTCATCGCGTAGACCCATATAAAGAAGGCGGCAATCACACACAGGATAAAGGCGAAGATATTTACTTTTTTGCTTTTCTTGACCACATAGGAGGAATCCTCCTCCAAGACTTCGTTTTTATTTTTATTTTTTTTCATAACGAACTCCCAAAACTCAATATCACTTTTTCTTTTCTTTCTTTACCTTACCTCTGTGGTGCTCATTCTGGTGTTGAGGCGCAAGCAGAACGTTAAGCTCCTGCTTGAGTGTAGTATAGTTATAATTTCTCTTAAGGCTTCCGTTTACAGCCATTGATATAACACCGTTTTCCTCCGACACAACGATCACAACGGCGTCACTCGCCTCAGACATACCGATAGCCGCTCTGTGGCGCGTACCGAGGTCCTTGTCGATATCGTAGTTGGTGGAAAGGGGCAGGAAACAGCCCGCGGCGTATACTCTTCCCTCTCTGATTATGACCGCTCCGTCGTGAAGAGGCGCTTTATCGAAGAAAATATTTCTTATGATATAGGGTGAGATAGCCGCGTCGACCACAACACCCGACTTTATGTATTCGCCGAGCTTTGTGGTGCGCTCTATAACGAGAAGCGCTCCCACTCTATCTCTCGAAAGAGCGGTAGCCGAATCGCATACGCTCTCGATCTGTGCGCCGAGCGCCGCCAGCTTACCCGTATCCGAAGTGATATTCTTAAGTCCCGAGATAGGCGTTCCTCCCACCTTTTCAAGTGCCGCGCGAAGCTCGGGCTGAAAAACGATGAATATAGCGAGGATACCGACCTGATAGAAGTTGTCGAATATAAGCTTGAGGGCGTACATATTAAGCGCCGAGCTTATGAAATAAAGGACGATTATGACCACAAAGCCCACCGCGAGTTTTCCCGCGCGTCTATCCCTTATGAAGGCGTACAAAAAGTAGAGCACGAAAGCCAGTATAAGTATATCCAGAACGTCGATAATACGAATACCCTTTATTGCCTCGATCATCTGATCCAAATATTCATTTAAGATCCCCTTAAAGAAAGTCAATACTCCTTGCATATTCGATTCCTTCCGAAAATTCTTTGTGCCCACACAAAATTCGGGCATATATATTACATTATACCACAACAATCTTATTATTGCAAGTTTTTTATTTCGATTGGCTGATATTTTTTATCTGAGACCCAATTCCTTTGATTTTGCGCGTACTCTTTTCTTGATCCTGCGCAGATCCCCGAGCATTCTGAAGGTATCCTTTATAATGTTTACCTTTGATTCTCTGTGATTTATTATCTTAACGGGCATCTCCGTGATCTTGTATCCGAGAACACCCGACCACATTATCGCCTCAAAATCGAAGGCGAAGCCGTTTACCTCACATTTTGAGAAGATATCCTTGGCAGCGGCTTTGCAGAATGCCTTGCAGCCACACTGAGAGTCGGTGAGCTTAAAGCCGCCAACAACGCAAAGGACCTTGATATAGACCTTGGACATTATCTTGCGGAGCACTGTGTATCCCTCATATCCGTCGGCACTCAGGTTTCTCGAGCCCGTAACGATCTGAGTCGAGGGCTCTTCGCCGAATATCTTATTTATTCTTCCTATAACCTCCGTACCGTAGGCAAGATCGGCATCGGTGAACATTATCACGTCCCCCTCCGCCTCAAGCATAGCGTGTCTCACTGCCGCGCCCTTTCCTTTATTGCCTCCGTATCCGCTTACCCTTATATTAGGAAGTCCGAGAGCGCGGACTATCTCGGCGCTGTCGTCCTTCGAGCCGTCGTCAAAGAATATGACCTCATAGTCATCAAAATTCGCGCTCATATACTCATGTACAGTCCTCGCCGTTTCGGCAATAATGCTACTTTCGTTATACATTGGGACCACAAGTGAAAATTTCATTATGTCTTACCTTCTTTTCTGTAAACTGCTATTTTTATATCTATCTCTGTTTCGAGCTCTGAGAGAGCCTCAAGCTTTTCTCTGTCAGTCGGTGATGTCCTCCAATAATAGGGGGTCATCGTAAACAGGTCGCAGATCCTCTGCTTATCCTCAAGCCTCAGAAGATATTTAACCGACACCTCCTCAAGAAGCTTCATTTCCTTCGGCATATCGGCTCTTTCTTCGTTAGCGTACACCTTTTCATACATTGCCCTTTTCATTCCGAGAAGATGGTCCTCTCCCGCGTATGCCACAAGAAGCAGACCTCCCTCCTTAAGTACACGGCAGTATTCCGCCTCAACGCAGGGAGCAAATATATTCACAACTGCCGAGGCCACGCCGTTTCCGACCGGAAGAGAGTAAACGCTTGACACCGCAAAAAGAGTCTCTGCTCTCCCCTCGCGCCTTGCTCTCTTCGAGGCAGAGAGTACCGCCTCCTTTGAAAGATCAAAGCCGAGAACGGCATATCCCCGTTCTGCTATTCCACAGGAATAATACCCCTCCCCGCAGCCCGCGTCGATCACACAGCCACCGTCGGGAAGATATTTTCCGAGAGTCTCCGCGATCGTCTTAAGAACGGGAGCGTAAGCACCCGAGTCGAGGAAATCCGCTCTCGAGCGCACAGCGCCCTTCGAGTCTCCTCCGCCGCTGTGTTCGGGAGAAAGATTTACATATCCGCTTGCCGCAATATCATAGCAATGCCTCTTCGCGCCGTCGCATAAAAGACTTTTTTGATTGTCGATCTGCCTTATGACCGAAGCGCACTTCGGGCATCTCAGATATTTAACCACACTGTCAGTCATTGTTATCCTTTCTCATTTCAGATGTAGCGGTATCTCTTTCACAAAGCTCGAGCTCAAACCAGAAGACCGAGCCCTTGCCCTGTCTGCTGTTGACTCCGTATCTTGCCCCGTGAAGCTCGAGAACTCCCTTGACTATCGAGAGTCCGAGTCCCGTTCCGACCGCGCCGCGTCTGTGGACCTTGTCCACCTTATAATATCTGTCCCAGATAAGCGGGATCTCCTCGGGAGCTATTCCGTCTCCCGTATCCGAAATACTTATCCTGACCTTTTCATTTTCGCATTCCTGACGCACCGTAACTCTCTTGTCGTCCCCCGTATAATTAACGGCGTTGTTGACAAGATTGTAGATCACCTGAAGTATCATAGATCGATCGGCGAAAACGTACGCGTCCCCGTCCGTCAGAAGATCGATGGTGTATCCGTCCCGCTCTGTAAGCTTTTCATATCTTGAAAGGGTCGCTCTTACCGTATCGGTGATACAAAAGACCTCCATCTTGGGATCTCTCGTTCCGGCTCGTATCTTGGAGATATCGAGCATATCGTTAACAAGCTCGGTAAGTCTTGATGTCTCGTCGATTATCACCTGAATATTCTCGGGAGTGTTTTCCCCGGGGATATCCTTCATCACCTCTCCGTATCCCTTTATCATCGTGAGGGGAGTACGCAGATCGTGAGACACGTTTGAGATAAGCTCCTTCTGAAGCCTATCGGTCTTTGAAAGCTCGTCGGCGGCGTGGATCAGGGTTTTCGAAAGCTCGTCGATCTCTCTGTATCCCTTTGCTCTGAAATCTCCGTTATAATTGCCTCCCGCAAGCTGCTTTGCAGCCTCATTCAGCTTGATTATTGGCTTTGTTATGACCCTTGAAAGCAGAGCGGCAAGTCCGAGGGCAAGGATCAGAAGAATAAGACCTATCCACCAGAACTGCCGCTGGAGTGTCTTTACCGTCGCTCTTACGGGAGTAAGGTCTGAGGTCTCTATTATCAGATACTCCCCCGATTCCCGCGTGATCAGCTTGGAATAGACCGCGGATACCGTACCCCGTCTTGATTTCCTGTAGGCATTCTCAACAGGGTCCTCCTCGGAGTTCTCAAATATCTCCGCCTTTTTTGATTCATAGATCTCGCCTGCCGAAATAGTCGATATGTACGTGCCGCCGTTTTCGTAAGCAAGACGCCATAGGCGCACCATATCCTTGTCCGACATTATCCTTGTTACAGACGTGATAGGTCCGTCCGCCTCGACCACCATTCGCGCAACTCCATCCTCTATCTTCATAACGCATATAGAAGAGTAATTTTCAACGGCACAGCTGAAGACGGTATTCTTCAGTTCATTCTCGTCGCCCTCCACCTTTTCCTCTATCCTGCCAATAGATTCCTCAAGCTCGGAAAATTTTGTGGTAAGATAGAAATAATCCAGCATATTTACCTGAAAGAACCAGATAACAAAAAGCACGATAAGGATAAATCCGGCAAGTATTCCAAATGTCTTCCACTTTATTCCGAACCGAGAGCTGTTTACGCAAGAGCTATCGCTTCTCAGATCAGCCTTCAAATCTATACCCCACCCCTCTGAGGGTCACAATACAGTCAGAGTATCTTCCCAGGCTCTTTCTGAGTAGCTTGATATGAGTGTCGAGGGTACGCACGTCACCGTAAAAATCGTATCCCCACACCTCGCTTATAAGTTTATCACGGGAAAGGGCGATGTTTCTGTTGTTAAGCATATAGAAAAACAGATCATACTCCTTCGGCGACATATCTATCCTTTCGGAATCAATGTACACGATCCTTGCCGTCATATCTGCGCGGAGACCTCCGCCGTCAAGCTCTATTATGAGATTTTCGCTTCGTTTGCCATTTTCTTTGCCCTTGACTCTTTTCATTATCGCTTCTATTCTGAGTATAAGCTCCTTCGGAGAGAATGGCTTGACCACATAGTCGTCGATACCAAGCTCAAAGCCGTTTATCTTGTCATACTCCTCTCCTCGCGCAGAGAGCATTATTATGGGTGTGTTGCTTATCTTCCTTATCTGTCTGCAAGCCGAAAACCCGTCAAGCTCGGGCATCATTATGTCCATTACCACGATGTCAAAAAGGTTATTTCTGCAAAGATGCACAGCCTCCATACCGTCCGCCGCCTCGACCACGGAATGACCCTCAAACTCGGCATATTTCCTTATGATCGACCTGATCCTTGCTTCATCGTCAACAACAAGAATTTTATACATATTGTTACTCCTTTTCAAGCATACATACATTATACACTTTTTTTCACTCTTTTTCAAGTATTTATTAAAAAATATGGCTGCTTCATTCAGATACCGAAAATATCGAATAAAGCAGACCATTTTTTTAATTTGTTGCGGCGGACGGAATATACTCCTTAGCGACCATAGACACCGTGATCTCACCGTTCGACCTCTTTATACCGAAGACGACCGTATCTCCGATATTCACCTTATCGATCTCATTCATAAGCGCCTCCGAGGTGGATACAGACACTGAATTTACCGAAATTATCCGATCTCCCGTATTAACAGAGGAATTCGATGAGGTTATTACGTATATACCCGCCTCTGCCGTTCTGAAATAACGGTACGCGTTATACGCGTCAAGATACGCGACCTCAAAGCCAAAGGTCAGCCTTCCGTGGATATATCCGTCCTCAAGAACGTCGACTATATCGTCGTAAATGTGATCTATCGGTATCGCAAAGCCAAGCCCCTCTATTCCCGAGGCAGACTGCTTTGCGTTTACGATGCCGATAAGCTCTCCGTACATATTGAAGAGTCCGCCGCCCGAATTTCCCGGATTTATCGCGGCGTTGGTCTGAAGGAGAGTCATTGTGACACCGTCGATGTTTATCTCTCTGTCAAGAGCGCTGATTATTCCGTCGGTAACAGTGCCGCCCAGCTCACCAAGGGGATTTCCTATTGCCACGACGCCCTCGCCCACCGTCAGCGAAGCGCTCCTTCCGATCTTTGCCTGAACTATATTCTCGGTCTCGGCTATCTTCAGAACGGCAATGTCCATATCCTCGTCGCCGTCAATATAGGTTGCCGCGTACTCTCGCTTGTCGTTGAGACGGACCTTGATGACCTCGGAATCGCCTACCACGTGGTAATTTGTAACTATGTAGGAAAAGCCCTCGCTTTTCCCTATTATCACTCCGCTTCCCGCGCCGCTGGAGACGTACTGCCCGTAATAGGAATTCGTAAGTGTCGTCACCTCGACCACCGACGCAGCGACCTTATTAACGACACCCGATACCGACATAGGCTCGCCATCGTTCACAAGTATCGACTCCTCGACTCTCTTTCCTCCGTCCTCGCCTCTTATTATAGTGATAGTCTCTTCGGCGTCGCTCTCGGAATTCTCCGTCCCCGTATTGCTGATGTCACCGTTCTCTCCCGAGGCGGCATCGGGGTTCTCACCTACAAGAATCGCAATTCCAAGACCAATGGTAGCGCCAAGCAACAGGGCTATAACAAGCCCCAAGGAAACAGCGGTTATAAGCAGAGCGCGTCTCTTTCTGCCTCCTTCGCTCTTCTTTTTATCCTTCACGCCGTCAAAAACGGGAGAATAAAAGGGCGCTTCAAATACGGCAGAGTATCCGTCTCCCTTCAGTTCGTCACTATCTCCTCGAGGTATTCCCGCTTCTTCTCTATTTCCTTCAGCTTCTTTTTTATTATCTTCTTTTTCTTCAGAAGCTGCTTTTTCTTCTTCCTCATTATTTTTTTCTTCCGACGCAGGGCAGAATCCATCTCCTTGCCTGCCGACTTCACTGTTTTTACAATTGCCAACATTATTCTCGGTCTCCGTTATATCGTCATTTATATTGTTTTCCGAATTAAAATTGTCGGTGATGCTTTTATCTTCGTTGTCCATTCCAACATCCTCCTACAAATCGCTGTGATTTTATTATAACCCATTATTGTGAATATTTTTTGAAGAAAGGTAAAATTATCGGAGAAAAAATTTGTTGATGGAGTAAAAACAGTTGATAATTCCTTGTTGATATGATAAAATATTCTTATGGAAAGCAACGGAGGTACTCCCTATGAAAAAAGATGACGAAAGGATAAAAAAGCTGACCGAAGAGAACGCAAAGCTAAGACGTGAGCTTGATTCCCTCAAAAGAGAGCTTGAAAAGGCAAACGGCACAGCGCCGCTCTTCTCATCAAAGGACAAATATGCCGAGGAATTCGAGAAGCAATCGAGAAACGAGACACTTTATTCAAGAAAAAGCTACACAGCATTTCTCCTCTCACACATCTCCAACACCTCTGTTTTTCACGTCTATAAGCGTATCATCGCCTTTCTCAGGAAATACGCGCTGGTCTCCACAACGCTGAAGATAGCGGCAATAATCCTCGCCATTCTTCAAACGAGTACCGTCTTCGTCCTCGCCACATCGGTGTTTGTAGTCTCACTGCCCTTCACCTTTCTCGTGGGCTACGCCGCCCTCATACTGTCACTTTTCGGACGAAGGCGACTGAAGAAAAAAATCGCGGATATTTCCGAGGGAAAGGATATATTTATTCTGACTCCGCCCCGCGGACGTGCCTTTGAAAAGAATTCCTTCTTCAATGGTATGGCAGAGGATATCGCCAAGGACAAAACAAAGCTCGTGATCATAGTCTCGCCCTATTTTCTCTCGTCAAAGGGCGTGGGAAAGAACAGAAAACTGTTTTCTATGGCGAGGATAGAGTCCGACAACGTCATTATAGTGCGGCGGCACTATTATTTCTCGCTGAAACGCAAAAGGAAGCCCGACACTCATAAGAATATTACGATACTCTACTAAAATTCGGAGGAACTATGATAAGATTTATCTATGGAGATTTCGGTTGCGGAAAGACCTACGCCACAATAAACAGAATAAAAGAGGATACCGAAAAGGGAAAGCAGGTCTTACTGATAGTTCCCGAGCAGCAGGTCCTCTCCACCGAGCGTACCTTGCTCGATATGCTTCCGCCCTCATCCGAGCTCTGCCTCGAGGTCCTCAGCTTTTCCCGTCTCTACAACAGGGTCTGCCGTGAATACGGAGGACTTGAATATAACTATATAACGAAGCCCGCAAGATCCCTGCTTATGTGGAAGACGGTAGGTGAGCTTTCTCCTCTCCTTGAGCATTACAGAGCGGGCGGCATCGGAGACACCTCTCTGACAGAATTTCTCCTCTCGGCAGTAGGCGAATTCAAGGCTAACGGGATATCCCCAACTGTCCTTGAGCGCGCCTCGGAAAAGCTTGACGCTGACAGTCTCCTAAGAGCTAAGCTCAGAGACGTGTCCCTTATCTATTCGGCTTACAACGCGGCGGTTTCGGAAAAATTCAGCGACTCTGCCGACGACATCGCAAAGCTTGCGGATATCCTTGAGGAGTATGACTTTTTTAAGGGAAAAAGCATCTACGTAGATGCCTTTACCTCCTTTACCCCCACCGAGCACAAGGTGCTTGACAGGATTTTCGCCACGGCGGACGAGGTCTCGGTCACAATACCTCTGCCCCGCGAGGGCTTCAGCTCTCTCTATACAGAGACCGTTTCCGCCTCCGAGCAGCGGCTGATACGCAATGCCGAAAAACGCGGCGGATACGAAAAGACCGAGCTCACTGAATATATGCGCAGCGAAAGCAGGGCTCTCGCCCACCTATCAAAGGAGCTTTGGGAGCTCCACGTCACCGAGCCCTACAGCGGCGAAGGCAGTGAAGCTATCCTTCTTGAAAAATGCGCCTCCCCCTATGCCGAAGCGGAGGCGGCGGCGAGACACACCCTTGAGCTTATGCGCAAGGGCTACAGATGCCGTGATATCGTAATTATTATGCGTGACGCCGACAGCTACAGAGGAATAATCGAACCCGCCCTCGAGAGATGCGGAATTCCCTTCTACATATCCGAGAAAAGCGACCTCACCTCAAAATCAGCTGTTAAATTCCTGCTTTCGGCTTTGAGGATAAAGACCTACGGCTGGCGCAGTGAGGACGTTATAGCACACCTGAAAGCAGGACTTTACTCTCTCCCCCACTCACACATAGATATGTTCGAATCCTACGTAAAGAAGTGGTCTATCAAGGGCAACCGTTTTCTTGACGGACCTTGGACGATGAACCCCGACGGATATACCGAATCGATATCCGAAAGAGGCGCGGCGATACTTTCAGCCGCCAATGAGGTACTCGAGCACCTCACATCTCGCCTTATTCCCCTCTTTACAAGGCTCGACGCGGCTGACAACGCAAAGGAGATGTGCCTCGCGCTCTATGAATATACCGTAGACTGCAACCTTGAGGAAAAGCTTCTCACCCTCGCCGCAGAGAGCGCCGCCGCAGGCGACGTAAAGGAAGCTCAGGAATATACTGCCCTTTACGGCGTGACGGTCGACAGCCTTGCGCTGGTCGCTGAAATGCTTGAGGACAGTGAGCTTTCAACAGAAGAGCTGTCAACGGCACTGAGAACGGTTTTCGACAACACCGAGATAGGAACTATTCCTACCTCGATAGATCAGGTCACACTCGGAAGCGCGTCCACACTGAGAGCGAATTCTCCGAAATGCGCCCTTGTACTTGGACTCTGCGAGGGAGAATTCCCCAAAAGCGTCTCGGAGAGCGGAATACTCAACAGCTCGGAAAGATATCTCCTCTCAGACCTTGGCATAGAGTTTTCCTCAAATTCCGATATGCGCTCCTCGGATGAGCTTATGTTTGTAAAACGCGCCCTTTCGCTCCCCTCCGAGCGCCTTATCATCTTCACCCATTCAAGCGGTACAGACGGCAAGGAGCGCTCACCCTCTCTTGCTTACGAGAGAGTGAAAAAGCTTATTTCGGGAGTCAGAGAGCATATTTTCGACGAGTCCGACCTCTCATACCTTGTAGGCTCGGCTCGTGATTCGGCTCGCTATCTTTTCTCCCAGCCTACCCCCGCCCTTGAGGAAAGTCTCCGAAAGACTCTTCTCTCTATGGGAGAGGATTTCGCCTACCTTGAAAATATCGGAGAAACTCCTATCTCCACCGAGAGGACCTCGGTAAACTCCGACCTCGCGAAGGAAATATTCCCGAAGAATATGACGATAAGCAAAACAAAGCTCGAAAAATATCTCGAATGTAATTTCGGATATTATTGCTCACGAGTCCTTGAGCTCCGCGAGGAGGACAGCGCCGCCTTCGCAAGTCTTGAAATCGGAATTTTCGTACACTACATACTTGAAAATCTCATAAATGCCGTCATTGACAAAAGAGGTGACGGAAAGGAGCTTGACGATGAGACACTCGAGCTTATCGCCGAGCGGGTATCTCAGGAATACCTGGACAAGATCTGCCCGGCATTTCAGCGCAAGGAGGGTAGGTTTGCCCATATCTGTAAACGGCTGAAGACACTCTCGCTTATCACGGCAAAAAATATATCCGAGGAATTCTCACACTCTGAATTTCTCCCCGCCTTCACCGAGCTCAATATCGGCAGAGGAGACGATTCCCTCCCCTCCCTTGAATATCTGCTTGAGGACGGAACTAAGATATCCACCTCGGGAGCTATAGACAGAGTCGATATCCTGAAAAAGGACGGACGGATCTTCGTCCGCGTAGTCGACTACAAAACGGGAACTCAAGGCTTTTCCCTTGAGGAGCTGAAGCTTGGCTTCAACACCCAGATGCTCCTCTATCTCTTCTCGATATGCAGGAAGGCGACAATTCCCTTCCTGCGTTCAAAGGGCTTTGCAACAGACAGCGAGCCCCTTCCCGCGGGTGTCGTCTACCTTTCGTCAAATATCTCCACCGTAGCCCTCGATGATTATGAGGACTCAGAGACAGTTATGAAGCTTGCCTCGGACGCCCTCGTCCGCCGAGGTGTGTTGCTTCACGACGAAGAGATCCTCCGTGCTATGAGTGACACCTTCTCTCCGAAGGTCCTTCTCGGAACAAAGCTGACGAAAAAAAATGAGCTTTCGGGAAAGTCACTGCTTGATCTTAATGGGTTTATGGGAATAAGGGCTGAGATCGAATCGGCTATAAAGACAGCCGTTTGCGATATGAGATGCGGAAAGGCAGACGCCGTTCCCTTCCCACACGGAGGAAGAAATCCCTGTCAATACTGCCCGATGAAGCCGATCTGCCGACGGGTAGAGCACAAGAAATACTTCAACACCGCCGAGGAATAAGAAAGGAGATATTATGGCAACAAATTGGACTATACCCCAGCTTGACGCGATCAACACCCGTGACAAGGAGCTTCTTATCTCCGCGGCGGCGGGCTCGGGAAAAACCGCCACACTTACCGAAAGAATAATCAGATCTCTTACCGACGAAAATGATCCACGGGATATCTCTCGGATGCTTATCGTCACCTTCACAAAAAAAGCCGCGGGAGAGCTCCGCCAAAGGATATTTTCCGCAGTCACGAGCGCCTTGGCTGCCGACCCCAAGAACCGACATCTTTCAGGTCAGCTCATAAAGATAGGAAGCGCAAAGATCTGTACTATAGACTCGTTCTATTTCGATCTTGTAAAGGAGAATTTTTCCTCACTCGGTCTGCCTCCCAACATAAGGATAGCCGATACCGCGGCTATGACCCTTTTGAAAAAGGAGCTTATGAATGAAGTCATTAACAGCCATTACAACAAGGAAACCGACCTGTTCTCGGGATTTACCGAGGCGTTCTGCACGGTAAGGACCACCAACCGTCTCTGCGACGTTTTCCTTGACATTCGCTCTCACGTCATCTCATACCCCGAGGGCAACGGCTTCATAAAAAAATGCGCCGAGGAATATAAGAGCTTTTCCGAAAAGGACTTTTTCACCTCAAGCTACGGAAAGATCCTTATGGAAGAGATAAAAAACGAGCTTGAATATCACGTTCTCTGTCTCACAGAGGCTTGTGACGAGCTGATGAGTGACGAAAAAGCGCAAAAGCTCTATCTTCCCTCCTTCGAGTATGACCTCAGCTTCAGCAAAGGAATTATTGAAGTGCTGAAAAAGGAAAGCTACCGCGAGGCAAGGGCGTTCGTTACCTCCTATTCCCCCATTCCCCTCGGAAGATACGTAGGCTGCCCCGAGGAGCTTGAGGGGGCGAAAGCAAAGAGAAAAGCCGCTACCGACGCTATAAGCTCCATAAAGAAAAAGCATTTTTCCCTTTCGGAGGAATCGCTCTCAAAGTGCCTCAGTGATACGGGAGATATGCTTGAGATCCTTTACTCGCTTCTCTCGGATTTTGAAGAAAAGCTTCTCTCGGAAAAGCTCTCTAGAGCTACCTTTGATTTTGACGATATCAGAAGATTCGCAATGAAGCTTCTTGTTTTAGAGGACGGGACTCCCACAGAGACGGCTAAAGAGCTTTCAGAACACTATACCGACGTTTATATCGACGAATATCAGGACGTAGACCGTGTTCAGGACTGCATATTCAGCTCGCTCTCAAACGGTAAAAACCGCTTTATGGTAGGGGATATCAAGCAAAGTATCTATGTTTTCAGAGGCGCTGAGCCCTCTGTCTTCGCGGAATACCGAGCAAAATTCCCCGATGCCTCCTCAGAGGCGGCAAAAAGCTCGGGAGCTAAATCGATATTTATGTCCAACAATTTCAGATGCGACAAGAATATTATCGATTTCACAAACCGAGTCTGCTCCTATCTTTTCGGTATCTGCGCGAAAAATATAGGCTACACCTCCGACGACGACCTTGTATTTTCAAAGGAGCTTCCCTACGAGGGATACCTCTCCCCGAAGGTCACCGTTGCCGTTATAACCCCACCCGAGGATGAGGACTCGGACTACATCTCGAACGCCGAAAACAACAGATATTCCGAGGCAAAATACGTTGCCGCGGAGATCTCGGAGCTCCTCAAGAACGGAAAAAAGGCAAACGGGAAGCCTATCCTCCCCGAGGACATCGCTGTCATTTACCGTTCTAAAACAATAAAGCCGCTTATTATGGACGCGCTTGACGAGGCGGGAATAGAATACCTTTCCGAGGACAACCTGAAATACTTTGAGAATCCCGACGTTCTGCTTATGCTGTCGCTTCTTAACGTTATAGACAATCCCGAGCGCGATATATACCTCGCCGCAACTCTCCACTCCCCCCTCTTCGGCTTTAACCTTGAGGAGCTTGTGCTGATTCGTAGGGGTGCTGAACCCTCAAGCTCACTCTACGGCGCTCTATGTGAAAGAGCCGTCGCCGATCCCAAGGACACTGTGTCGGAAAAATGCGCCGCCTTTCTCACGGTGCTTGAGCGATTCCGTAAGCTGTCTCTGTCTATGCCCGTCGACAAGCTTATCAAAAGCATTTATTCCTCAAAGGAATTCGCCTCGGCAGGTATTTCCAACACAGAAAACCTCGAGGCTCTCTACGAATACGCAAGGAGCTTTGAGTCAGCATCCTTCAAGGGGCTTTACAGCTTTATTGAGTATATAAACCGACTTATCGAGGAAAACGGAAAGATCGACGTTCCCTCGAACGCCTCCTCCGAGGGCAAGGTAAAGCTTATAACCGCCCACAGCTCAAAGGGACTTGAATTCCCCGTATGCTTTATCTGCGACACCGCAAAAAAATTCAACCTTTCCGACCTCTCCGACAGCCTTATCTTCGAATATTCCTCGGGTCTTGCAATGAAGCTCCCCGACGGAACGGGCTTCGGTATTATGGACACGCCTATGAGAAGCGCTGTCGGCGCGAGAATACTCGAAAAGCAGCTTGAGGAAGAGATGCGAATACTCTACGTTGCCCTTACCCGAGCAAGGGAACGGCTTTACGTCACGGCGAATGTCAAGGACAGCGAGGAGAAACTCCTTGCCGCTGCGGCTGAACGCAGAGCTTATTCCTCAAAATACACCGTCACCCACACCTTCTCGTTTCTCGAGTGGATACTTACCGCCCTTTCGGGAAGGGACAATTCCGACGTGTGTGAGCTGCGCTTCATAGAGGCTGATACAATTCCCGAGCCCGCTGTCACAAAGGCGGTTGGGATACTCGAATCAAAGCTTGAGGAGGGTGAGGGGTACGGAAATGACCTTGCCGAAAAGCTTCGCTTTGAATATAAGTACGCGGAGCTTTCAAAAATCCCCGCAAAGCTTTCGGTCTCAAAGCTTTCCCCTGACGTGCTCGACGAGGGAGATACCGCCCAACGCCTTTTCGAGGAGACAAAAACCGTTTCCACCCCCGCCATATTCCTTCCCGAGAAAAAGGAAAAGATTTCTCCCTCGGAGCGAGGAACAGCGACCCACCTTTTCCTGCAATTCTGCGACTTCCATAGGCTGTCCGAAAAGGGCGCGAGAGAGGAGCTTTCACGGCTTATCGAAAAACGCTTTCTTCCCAAGAGCGCCGAAACCGCCGTTTTCCTTGACGAGCTCGAGCGGTTCACCGAAAGTGAGCTTTTCCAAAAGATACTGAAGGCTAAAAAGATCATCCGTGAGCAGCGCTTCAATCTGCTGATGTCTCCGACTCACTTCTCGAAAAACGAGGAGTTCATAAAGAACGTCGGTGATGAGCAGATGGCGGTACAGGGAGTTATCGACCTTTTGCTAATCGCTCCCGACGGCTCAATCTCGCTCTACGATTACAAAACAGACAGGCTCTCGAAAAAGGAGCTTGAAAATGAAGAAGAGCTTCGCAAAAAAATGACGGCGCTCCATTCGGAACAGCTCTCCTATTATAAGGTCGCTGTTGAGCGCATATTCGGAATTTCTCTCAGCAACGTGGAGATCTATTCCACTCAGGCGGCAAAGACCGTCAAAATCAAAATTTAACACAAAAACCGCTTTTGCTATCCTTTCCTTTGACAGCAAAAGCGGTTATTTTATCTCTCAATTGTGGAATTTTGAAGCTCTTCCCGATCAAATAAAGATCTTTCTGTACTGCTTCCCTTCAAGCGCCCGAACAAGGGTAGGCTCGAGAAGAGAAAAATCCGCCACAAGCGAGTGAGGCTTCTTCTCGGGATCGTCCTGGATCATCGGCACAAAATAGACGTGTTTTCTTGAAAGAAGAGTGGCTATATTTTTGAGATTTGCAGATAGGGCGTCATTTGAAGCGAGAGCGATCACAAGAGGGCGGTCACTCCGAAGATGCGCCTTAGTTGCCATACACACCGCCGTATCGGTTATTCCGAGAGCAAGCTTTGCAAGAGTATTTCCCGTACAAGGGGCAATTATCATCGCATCAAGTGATATCTTCGGACCAAGTGGCTCGGTATCCACAACGGTATGCAGTATTTCCCTTCCCGAAAGCTCCCTGACCCTTTTTCTGAGCGCTTCGGCAGTGCCAAAGCGTGTATCTGTAGAATAGACCCGCTCACTCATTATAGGCTGTATCTCATATCCCTTTTCGATAAGCGACTCCATCTGCAAAAGAGAAGCCGAGTGAGTACAAAACGAGCCGCAAAAGGCGTAACCTATCATATTCCCGCCTCCTCAAGATATCCGCTGACACACCGAGCGATTATTTCCCCCGCACTCTCGGGAGCGTACTTTCCCGGTAGTGAGGTAGCCCAGCTTACGTTTGCGCTGAGCTCTCTCGCGGCGCGTATGTCAACCCCGCCAGGTGGTGAGGCAAGATCGATAATAAAGGTTTTTTTACTTACCGAGGCAAGGAAATCTCTCTCAAACAGCCAACAAGGAACGGTATTGTATATCACGTCATATCCGTTCCTAAGCGGCAAAAGCCAACCTTTGTCCTCACGTATTCTGAGCACCTCACAGCCCAGAGACTCGGCAAAAGCAAGATCGCTTTCCTTTCTTGCCGCCACAGTCACCGATGCCCCAAACGGAAGAAGCAACGCAACGATATGCTTTGCGATCCTGCCAAAGCCCGTAACGCAGACCCTCGCGCCGCGAAGACTCCGCCCAAGTCCGTTCATAGCAATGCTCAGCGCCGCCTCGGCTGTAATATAAGCATTCTTTATCTGAAATGATTCAGAATCAAAATAATCAAAAATCTCAAAGCCCTTCTCCACCGCCTGAAGCTTGAAGGACTCAGGCATTTTCCCTCCAATTATCCTGCACCCGCTCGGTACAAGCTCAAATATCCTTCCGAGCAAGGGGCTTTCACCCTCTCTTAGTCTCGGACAGTTTAGTCTTTTTCCGTCACTTGTGCTTGGAAGAGGCAGAACCACCGCCGCCGCCCCGCAAAGTGCCTCCTCCATACTGTCACACAGCTTCAAGCAACACCTGTCGTCAAGCGGCGGCTCTATGCCCCACACAAAGGGCTCTCCATAGACCTCCGCAAGCTTTTTTGCCACGTATATCTGTCTCAGATCGCCACCAAGCATAGAGATCTTTATACCGTTTTTCATATCGCAATGTCCTTTCAAAGGAAATGAGTTGAACATATCACCCAGTACCATATTATGAGGAGTGCGGATATTTTGTCAACGGCTCATTCAAGTATTATTTCAAAAAAGCTTGAAGCTCTTCGCTCAAAGGCAAAGACCTCTGCCTCACCGTAATCGATTTTGGAGGCGGAAGCCATTTCTCTGTCGGCAAAGAAGACCCTTTTGAGTCTTGGAAATGAAGAAGAGTAAGCATATCCCGACACTTCGCGACCTCCGTGCTTACCGAAAATAAGATAGCTGCTCTCATAAAACGCACGTGAGGGCAAGGAGCTTCCCTTCTCACCCGCGCCCACATAAAGCGCCATTTCCTCCCCGAAGCTGAAGGCAACCGATGCCACTCTGTGCCCGTCCACGTCGGCAAAAATAACCGCCGCCCAGCCGTCAAGCACCTCGAGCCTCTCCCCACCGCGATATACTTTCGCCTCAACACCGTAAAGCTCGGCGCTCTCAAGTATTGCCTCCAGTATTTCCGACTCCTCTGGGTCTTGCGCCTCGGGCAGATATATCCTATGCATAAGCGTCTCACGGAAAAGCCTTTCAAGAGTGGCAATATGTCTTTTATGATAGTGAGTCACAATATATTCCGATATCTCGGTCGCCTTATTTTCCGATGCGGTCTCGGACGCGCCCTCAAGAAATGAGTGGCTTCCCGAGGATATATCACAAACCGCCGCAGAATATCCCTTTGTAAATATTATCATCTCGTTTTCATTCAGACTCTCATAGGAGGCGACCGTCTCACCTCTGTGGATCAATCCGTAAGAGCAAAGGCAAATCGCAAAAGCCAGAACCGTAGCGATAGGAGGCAGAATAATAGTCCATTTCCGCTTCAGCTCTATCACAAGCATTACGGCGATCGCAATACTCATAAGAATGATCAGAATTCCCGCGAAGGGATATCTCAGCGATATCACCGCGCCGTGTACTCTTGAGAAAAGCTCCGCAAGAAAAACTATATTTTTTCCGAACACTTCCGTCACAAGGACAGCACCGTCACCAAGCAAAGGAATTCCCGAAATCAGACAAGCTATCGGCGCTACTATTATAAAAAGCTCCGAGGCGGGAGAAAGGATACTGTTGGACACAAGTCCAATAACAGATATCTCACCAAAGACCAACCATACCACGATACAGATAAAGCTGTTGCATATGAAAGTAAGAAGAACGGCAAACAGCACCTTTTCGAAAAGGTATCTTATCCCTCCGCGCACTCCCTTTTCACGTCTTCTGTGCAGAAAGGTCGCAACGGGCATATACGCCGCGAGAATACCGAGGGTCGCAAGGAAAGAAAGTGCCAAGCCTACGTCGCGCACCGCGTGCGGAAAGATCAGAATTATCACCGCAACCGATAAAAACAGTGCCGTGATCGAGTCGCTTTCCTTGACAAGCAGATATGTAAAATACACCGAAAGTGTCATTATAACCGAACGTGAGGCGGACATCGAAAAGCCCGTCATTCCAAGGAATACAAGCGCCACCGCCGAGAGAATAACGCACCTCAGCTTCTTCGGGAGCGAAAGCTTCATAAGAAGATATCCTATAGCTCCCAGAATTACCGACACGTGAAGTCCGCTTACCGAGAGAAGGTGCGAAACCCCCGAGCGTCTGAAGTCGCGGATCACCTCACTGCCGATCCCGCTCTTGTCACCGAGAAGAAAGCCTCTGCAAAGCGCCGAGGTCTCCTCACCGAGTGTCCGTTCCATAAATTCAGACACGCGGTCACGCAGGATATTAAAAATCCCCCTTATTGTGTAAGCCTTCCGCTCCACCAAAAGATATTCATTTTCCTCGTAGACGGTAAGCTCAATGTAAACGTCCTCCTCTGAATGTCTGACGTAACCGAGAAGGCTCTCCCCCGCGGGTGTGATCTCTGCCTTTGCGAAGACTCTGTCGCCGATCTCAAGCTCGGACTTAAATCCCGTAACGGCAACCGAGCGCAGACTTACCCTATCTCCCTCGATCTCCTCTACCCTCACGCCGTATTCGGAAGAATATTCCGAGGTATGCTTCACCGACTCGACACTAAATATCACCCTCTGCTCTCCCACCTCCCGAAGGGCTCTTTCTCTCGGAAGATCAAACAAAAGTATCTGCGACAGCGGCGCGAGAAACGCGCCGAAAAGGCAAAGCGACGCAAATATCTTCTTTACCCTGTCTCCCTTTGGAAGGAAAACAGCAACCACCGCGCCAAAAAAGAGAGTGGCAAGTATCGCGGCAACGATCAACCTCAAATGAAGGCCCGCCGTGTATAAAATTGCGCACGTTGAAATAAAAAAAGTGCATACGACCGCAAGCGGTCTGTTCTTAAACAGTTTCATAATTTGTCTCCAAAGCCCATTGTACTACTATTTTATCACAAATAACAAAAACTGTCAAACATTATCGATAAATTTGTCGTCTTTATCAAAAAATCGTATTATGCAAAAAAATGCTTGACATCTCAACAATTTTGTTGTATAATGATTTTGTATGCGAATATCAAAAAAGAAAAAATTTGATAAGGAAAACAACTTATGAGAATGATCAACAACCTCAAAGGCGCACGCCCCCCAAAGGTCATTACCGATCTGAGACATCTCGTTAAGTCGGGAGCTGAAAACTTCGGCGATAAGACCCTTTATTTCTACAAGGACGTGAATGGCGAGCAGGCTGAGTATTCCTATGAGCGACTCTACAATGAGATCAATTATATAGGAACTGCATTCCACAAGCTCGGTATTTCAGACAAAAACGTTGCCGTCAGCGGCGACACGCATCCCCTTTATATTGCCACCTATATCGCGGTCGTGGCAGGAAACGGCTGTATCGTTCCGATAGACAGAGATATATCCCTTGAGGCAACGGTGGACTTCCTCCGCCTTGCTGAGTGTCAGGCTTACGCCTACACAAAGGCACAGAGAGAGAAAGCGGAAAAGATCGCCGAGCTGATGCCCGAAATGAAATATTTCATTCCCCTTGAGCCCGACGGCGACTCGGTATTTTCCGAAAAGGTCATCAGCGTTGAGCAGATACTTGAAATGGGCAAGGAAGCCCTTGAGGGCGGGTATCTCGACTACGTAAACACAGAGCTCGAAATGGAAAAGATGTCGGCGCTTCTCTTCACCTCGGGAACGACGGGAACGAGCAAGGGAGTAATGCTCTCCCACAAGAACCTTGCGGCGGCAACCAACGCGTCGGTGCTTTCAATGTCATATGACGACAGAAACACCTTCGTCTCTGTTCTTCCCCCTCACCACTCCTATGAAATGACCTGCGGCCATCTGGCAATTATGGACCTCGGCGCGCAGATATTCATTAACGACTCGCTTAAACACGTTATGAAGAACTTCCAGTCCTTCAAGCCCAATGCCCTTATGCTCGTGCCCCTCTTTCTTGAGACTATGCATAAGAGAATTTGGGAGGAGGTACGCAAGAAAGGACTTGAAAAGCAGCTGAGAGCCCTTATGAAGCTCAACAGCGCAATGCTCGCTGTCAGAATAGACGCGAGAAGTAAGCTCTTCTCTAAGGTGACATCGGCGTTCGGCGGAAATATCAAGAGCATCGTCTGCGGCGGCGCTCCTCTTTCCCCCGACCTCATTCGCGACTTTTACGCCTTCGGAATCACGGTTCTTGAGGGCTACGGAATCACCGAGTGCGCGCCGCTGGTTGCGGTCAACTCCCCGGGAAAGGTCAAATTCCACTCTGTAGGTACTCCCGTCAAGGGCTGTCAGGTAAAGATAGATAAAACCGAGGGTGAGGAAACGGGCGAGATCCTCGTCAAGGGCGATAACGTAATGATCGGATATTATAAGAACCCCGAGGCAACCGCCGAAGCCTTCACCGAGGACGGCTGGTTCAGAACGGGCGATATCGGATATATGGATGAGGACGGATATATCTTCATCACGGGAAGAAAGAAGAACGTTATCATTCTTAGCAACGGAAAGAACGTATTCCCCGAGGAGCTTGAGGAGCACCTTTCGGCTGTTCCCTGCATACTCGAAACGGTGGTTCTCACAAGAGAGAATGACCTCGGAGAGCAGACGATCACCGCGATCGTTGTTCCCAATATGGATCTCTTCCGGGACAGCACAAAGGACGACATTTACGCGGAGATAAAGAACGCGGTAAATAATATAAACAAAACACTGCCCTCCTTCAAGCAGATACGCAAGATAGAGGTTCGCTACGAGCCCTTTGAGCGCACCACCTCGAAGAAGATACAGCGTTTTAAAGTAAACTGAGAAAATAAATTCGGAGGAATAAATTATGTACGAAAAGTTTGTTGAACTGCTCGTTGAGGAGCTTCAGATCGACCGCGAGGACATCAAGATGGAGGCTGAGCTTTCGGGCGACCTCGGCATCAACTCGATCGAGCTTGCAGACCTTGTTATGCTCTGCGAGGACAAATTCGGAATCGAGATCAACGACGACGACATCCGCAATTTCACAACAGTTGCAGACGTTGTCAACTACCTTGAGACACTTAATAAGTAATCGACCCAAAATAAGGCGTGAGATAAAACTCTCACGCCTTATTTTTTTGCAACAAAATTTCAGGGGCTGTCTCGATTTGAGACAGCCCCTTCAGGGTAGCCGTTACTTATTCCTCGGGGAAGATATCGTCTTCAGACTTATCGTTCTTCAAGGGGTCATCGGAAACGACCATTATATCTTTTGCCATGAGCTTTACGAGCTCAAGTTCGGGAGTAGAATAAAGCTTCTTCATATTCTTGTCCTCCTTTTGTCTTACGCTACGAACTTCTTAGCGATCGTGCGCTGAGTCTCTGTGTAAGGTGTGTAAACAGTCTTACCTG
>SVSX01000087.1 GCA_015064085.1 Oscillospiraceae bacterium
TGATAATTGAGCATTTTTGGCGTGTCATCCTGACATGTCATCCTGAGCGGAGTCCGCCCGCGAGATTCCGCTGACGCGCCTTCGCTACGCTTCGGTTCGACTCCGCTGCGCTTCGCTCAGAATGACAACGCGGGCGGACGCAGTAGAAAGATCTCGCCAAAAGTCAACCATCTGATGTGACAGAGCCTATTAAAATTACTTCTTTTTCTTGAATTCCTTCATTCCGTTGGTGCTTCCGCCGTCGCAAAGCACGTCAACGCCTGCAAGATAGCCGTTTCTCTCGTCTGCAACTGTAGCAAGAGCAAAGCCCAGCTCCTCGGGTCTACCCATTCTCTCCTCTGCAGAGAACGGAATGAGCATACCGCCCTCTTCCTTCTCCATATTGCCCATGTCGGTAGCAATAAGTCCGGGGCTGAGAGATACCACGCGAATGCCCTTCTTGCCGTACTCAAAAGCGCACTTCTTCGCGTACCAGACAACGAAATTCTTGGAAAGCGAATAAGCAAAGCCCTTTCTCTGATACTCACCCTTCGCCATATTACTCTTCTTGACCAGCTTCTTGAGGAATGTCTCCTCGTCGGTCTCGGCAAGAGCGTAGATCTTGGTGTTGATAAGGAAGGACGGAAGAACGTAAGCGGAGTTGGAGGAAACGTCAACGATAACGCTGCCCGGCTTCATTACCTTGGAAAATTCCTGATTGATGTAAACTGTGCCCAGCGCGTTGATGCGGAGAATACCCTCCTGAGTTCCCTTCATAGCGGGAGAAACGCCCGCAGAGTTGATGACGTTCTTGACCTCGCCGAGAGATGTAGCATAGGCAACAAGCTCCTTGACGCTTTCTCTGTCGGAGGTGTCGCAGGTCTTGGCGTAAGCCTCGTAACCCAACGCCTTCAGCTGCTCGATAGCACCCTCAAGCTTTGAAAGAGTACGACCGGAAATAACGATTATTTTGTCCTTGGGCATAAACTTGGCAGCTTCAAGACCCATACCGCTTCCGCCGCCGGTTATAACACATACGTTTGCCATAATGTATATACTCCTTTGTCATTTTTATTTTATTATATAAAAATTTCCTTTCGATGTCAATATTTTTTATGGCAAATCGCGCTCAGAAAGAACAAGGATCACTCCGCAGGCCGAGGCGTTTCGGTCACGTCGCCGACTCCCGGAACTATCGGATCGGGAGCAACCGTTCCGTAATCAATAAACTCCATATTTATCCCGCAAAATTCAATCAGCCACGCTATATCATCCTCACTGAAGCCCATAAAATAGTTTGTATTTCCCACACTAAGATGCTCCCCGTATGGATCAAATCCCAGCTCTGCAGAAGTACCGTTCTTAAAATTCAGAGTAACCTTTCTGCACACCTGTACCGAAAGCGGCAGACTTCCGTTCAGATATTCCTCGCTCATAATGCTAACGTATCTGACTCTGTCCACCCTCGTGTCCTCCAGCGAATAAAAAATATCAAAGATCGCCGAAATCTCCTCGGCATCTGTGACCGATAAGCGACTCACCTTTACTTTTGCGTAGATCTCGTTTTTTGAATTGCTGTCCTTTTCGAAAACAATACTCTTGATATCCTCCGCCGCCGTCACACAGTATATTTTCTCCAGCATAAAGCCAAGGGTGAAGGGCTCAGCGTCGAGCTCCTTTACAATATCGGAAAATCTGAAAAAGCTCAATTCCCCGTCCGAAGAGACCGCAATAAGCTCGGCAATATCATCCTGTCCCTTAATTTTGTAAAGACTGCGAGCCTCCTCCTCAAGATACAGCTCGCCTATCCTGCTCTCAAGGGTGAAGCTGTCAAATCTGCTCATCTCGTCTATTTGGATGTACGCTGCGTGATAGCCCTCTTCGATCTTAAAGGTAATGTATTTTGCACTGTCCTCACGGGCTCCGTAATATGGCACGAATAACCACACCGCCGCGCCAAACACAAAGATAACGCAAGCCGCGATAGAAACCACTCTCAACCATAGCTTCGCACCGCCCTTTCTCGGCAAAGCGTCGGGTGCCGCCTCGGCAATAAGCTCGGGAGCAATTTTTCCCATAGCGTAAATCAGATCGTTTCCCGTCACAGTAAATACCACTCCTTTTCCAATAATTTCTTTAATTTATTGCGTGTCCGCAATAATAACATCGCCACGGCGCTCTCTTTCATTCTAAAATCTGCCGCAATCTCGGGAACCGAGCTCATATAAAAATAGCGACGAATGAATATCCTCCGTGTCCGCTCTGGCAAAGCCCGTATAAAACGCTCCAAAATATCCGAAAGCGCCGCCGTGTCCTCAATGTCGTCTCCCTGCACAGACAGCACACATTCATCCATTTCATCAAAGACCGCCGCCACTCTCCCACCGCGTTTTTCCGCATGAACCGTTTTGTACAGATCAAGCGCAAGCTGGCGACATATCATGCCAACATAAGGCTTTAACAACCGAGGCCGGTTAGGCGGTATACTGTTCCAGACCTTCAAATACGTGTCGTTCAGAACCTCCTCCACATCCTCGTCATTGAAAAGGATCTGATAAGCTATGTAATGGCAGTATCTGCCGTATTTTTTCTCGGTTTCGGCAATCGCATCCTCCGACCGAGCCCAGTACATATCAACTATCTGCCGATCCTCCACTTTCTCACCTCCAAAGATCCGTTTTTTTCCTTTCATCTAAATAAACGAAAAAAATATGCCTTACATCACACATCACAAAAATAAAAAGGATGAGAAAATTACTTTCCACCCTTTTTACAGTTAAAAAATTCTATTTACGTCGACGACCAAACTCGCCTTCAATCGCCCGCCCTCTCAACTATCTTGAGAACGTCATTAAACACACAGCTCTCGCCGCCGTAAGAAAGGGTGATAGAATAGCTGTCGCAAACAGCGTCCTCGGGCACCGTGAAATATAAGGTTCTGCTGCCCACAGCCCCATGCTTTATCCAACGCTCAATCACATCTGTGGAAAACGGTACAGGATCGTGCTCAATGTAGTAAACACCGCCGTCAAGATTGGGGCAGTAAAGCTGTGTTGCAGGGAAGAAATCC
>SVSX01000028.1 GCA_015064085.1 Oscillospiraceae bacterium
GCAGTATGCTCTTGCCCGAGATCCTGCTCGGCTACGCCTCGCACTGCTACGCAGTTCGACTCCGCTACGCTCCGCTCAGGATGACACCTTACGGTGTCCGGCGGGCATCCCCTTTGCGACAAGGATGGCACGGGCGAGGTAATGTATTTTTTGTTCGTTACGGACACCTCATCCGTCACGGCGTTGCCGTGCCACCTTCTCCCACTGGAGAAGGCTTTTTTTAGCCGATGTTTCGAAAGGTTTTTGATTGTGTCATCTGTACCAAAATCGCAAACGATCTCACATCGAGAACACAGTAACAAATAGCCTTCTCCAGTGGGAGAAGGTGGCAGCCGCTTGTCGGCTGACGGATGAGGTGTCTTTTTGTTCACTGCGGACTACTCATCCACCGCTGCGGCGGGATTGCTCAACGGCAAAAGCCTCTACTGAACCAAAAAAGAGGGAGCTTACGAGAAGCTCCCTCGGGTTTTATTCGGTTATGTAGCTGATTATTCAGCCGAGCCTGTGTAGGCAAGCATGATCTCTTCAAGAGCGAGTTCAACTGCTTCTACCTTCTTGTTGTAAAGTCTTGTCCAGATGTTACTTCCGTAGTCGTACATCTTTGCATAAACCTCAGACCTCATTCCGCCGATGTTAGAGTTGTAAACGATATCGTAGGAGAGACCCTCAAAGATAAGGTCAAGCATATCGGAGCACTTCTGGTCGAAGGAGAGGTGGAGCTTACACTTTGTCTCGTAGTAAGCTGCAAGAGAGGTGTTTGTGGAGTTCTCGGAAAGAGCCTCGAGAGCGTAGCCAACAAAATCAGCGTTGGTTACTGTGTAGGGAACAGCAAATGCTGCAGATCCTACAATGTCGGGGACTGTGTGATAAGCCTCCTGCTCCTTTTCCCACTTAGGCATGGGAAGGAAGCCGTGCTCAAATTCCATATTTGCGCTGAGAGTTGTGTCGAAGGAAGAGAGGAAGCAGGTTGAGATGAGCGCTCTGCCGTCGCAGAATATCTCATTCGCAATGCCCCAATTCTGGTCGAAAGAGCAGTTACGAGCAATATTTGTGTCGCAGGTGAGCTCGATAACCTTGCCCCACTTGTCGGACGCGTTGTTATCAAGTCCGCAAAGAATGATGCTTCCGTCGTCGCCGATCTTACTTGCGCGTGTGCCAAGTCCAAAAGCGAAAGCCGCGAGAGCGTTGGAGGAGTCCATAACTACGCCGAAAGCGTCGTTGTCTGAGTGTCCGCCAATACCGTCAACCTCGACGGAAACTGTTCTTGAATAATCAAGTGCCTTTTCTATTGTCCAGTCGCCGCTTTCAACAAGATCCTCAAGCATTCCAAGCTCGTAGAAACGGGCAAGCTCTCTGTTGTATACGTTGAGGTATACTCTGTGCTTGTCGAGCATAAGGAAGTCACTTGTCGTGTAGAAAAGCTTTCCTGCCATTGTAAGCTGGCTGTTGATGTCCTCATTCCAGCAGGGTGCTGCGAAATTGAGGTGGTTTACAGTGTTAAGATCATAGAGCTGACCTGCCTGAGCAAGCTGCTGCATAAAGGGAAGTCTCTCGATAAGGAGATCCCAGTTGTCGTCTCCACTGTTAAGTCTTGTTGTGATCGTGCTCTGCGCAGACTCTCTTACGAGAATGTCGGGAACGATGTTGATACCGTAAATCGCACTGATCGCCTGGTTTCTCGTGTAAACGGCGTCATTAACAACGTCGCCATTGAGAGTTTCGGACGCGATCTCCTTGGTGTCGTACTGAGGAGTAGCGGTACTTGTGCTACCCTGAATTCTGAAGTCAACGCCTCCCCAGTTCTGAACTGCGATAGGTGTGAAGGTAGTGGTCGTTTCTCCACCATCTTCTCCTCCTCCGCCGCCGCCGCCACCGCCGCCGCCGGCTGTGTTTACCGTTGTGGTAGCCGCGGGATCGTCATTACCGTCTCCGCCGCAGGCAACGATAGCAGGAAGAAGCATAAGAACAACGAGCACCAGCGCCATAATTCTTGTGAAATTCTTCATATCGGTTTTTCCTTTCAAAAAAATATTTTTTCACAATAACTCTATTGTACTCTATATTATACATTTTTTCTGTCTCAATGTCAAGAGAATTTTTAATAAAATGTTAAATACTCGCCCTTTTAGGCTATTTACACAAAAAAATTGCTATGATGATATGAGATTTCAATAAAAGAGAATTTTATACAGACAAAAACTGTTTCCGAAAATAAAAAAAGCCTTGACAGGTAGTGCCGATTTGCCTATAATTAAGGAGTAAAGCACGAAAAGGAATAAAGGAAAGGATAATCAATGTGAAAGGATATTTAAAAATACTGTCATTATTTATGGCAATACTTATGCTTGTTTTCTCCTTTACCGCCTGTAAAAAGGACGGCGGCGAGGGCGAAGAGGGTAGCTCGACCACTACCGCAACGGGGGGAGAGACCGAGAAAGAGATATTTTTCGATCTTGTCTCCCCCGCGGGTGAGGTAGCTTCCCTTGTAGTAGACGACGATGCCGCTGTTGACGCTACCTCGGCGGCGAAGCAGATCTCCTCCGCCATAAGTGAGGTCACGGGAAAAGAGCCAAAGACACTTAAGCTCTCGAACATAAAAGAGGCAAAGGGCTCGGTGATCCTCATAGGTAACACGGGTCACGAGCAGAGCACGGCATTCATCGGTTCGCTCCTCAATATGGATTTCGGCTTTAAGGTGATATCCGAGACCGTTCTCTGTCTCGGCGCGCCTCTGGCAAGTAACAACATAAGGGCAGCGGCGCTCCTTGCGGAGATGCTTAAGGACGGAAGCTCACTTAAGACCGAGGGCGAGAGAAGATATTTCTCCTCGGCGTCCGCAAAGCTTGTAAAGGGTGACTACACAATAACCGAAATGACCGTCAACTCGGTGGACATCAGCAATTTCAAGATAGTTTACGGCGAGGGCTACGAGGAGATAGCAAAGAGCATTCAGAGCAGGATCTCCTTCAGCCTCGGAAGGACACTCGAGCTGAACAGATATACCTCCCCCGAGACAGAATACGAGATAATAGTCGGCAACACGGGAAGAGGCGGTCTTTCGATGTATTACCCGATCAAGAGATATTCGTCCTATAATAATTACAAGGTCTCGGTAATGGGCAAGAAGATCCTCTTTATTGCCAACAACGAGAACGCAATGAGCGCGGCGGTAAATAAATTCTTCTCGGAGATAATGACGAACGCCGTCACCGCCGACAAAAAGCTCGCCGTCACCGACGCCTCCTCCTTCGAGGGAACGGCGGCACTTCCGAGCAACAAGCTGAATATATCCTCCCGCGCCAAAGGCACGGAGGTGAGGATCGCCTGCAACAACGTATATTTCTACTCGGAAAACTGCGCTCCGATGAAAGAGAGAAGATATACTATGTGCGACTCGATCTTCTTTATGGACGCCGACGTTGTTCTCCTTCAGGAGGTCAGCACAAATTGGCACACCAATATGGATACTCTGATGATCGATATGGGATATACCGTCGTTCCCACAAGGCTCAACGAGGGCGCTGTCATAGGCTCTTCGGCGGTCAGCACACAGACCAACTACACGCCTATCTGGTACAGGACCGAGGTGCTTGAGCTTCTCGACTACGGCTACGATCAGTTTGAGTCGGTGAAGAAAAAGCCCGACAAGAAACACACCACCTCGAAGGGCTTCACCTGGGCTCTCTTCAAGACACGGGCGACGGGCGAGAGCTTCGTCTGCATAAGCACTCACTTTACCTGGGCGCCTAAGGATTTCGTTCCCACCCCCGCCGAGCTGAGACT
Organism: Oscillospiraceae bacterium; assembly: GCA_015064085.1. Taxonomy (GTDB): domain Bacteria; phylum Bacillota; class Clostridia; order Oscillospirales; family CAG-272; genus HGM12713. The sequence continues at coordinate 3,784 of SVSX01000028.1, forward strand.
TGCCGACGCGGCGGAGATAGTCGAGGCTATCGAGACGATACAGAGCAAATACCAAAACGTTCCCTGCGTGGTCATGGGGGATATGAACAGCACGATCACCACCCCCGCCTATAAGCTCCTCACCGAGACTCTTACCGACGCGAAGAACGTGACCCCGATACAGAACAATACCGACAAGGGCACGAGCCACACCGTCGGAAAGTACCCGGGAAGCGGATCTGTCATTGACCACACCCTCTTTACGGGAGACACAATAACCCCCCTTCAGTATCAGTTCGTGCTCAACGATTTATCGGTGAATGCCACCGACCACGTTCCTCTTCTCTTTGACATAGCAATAAAATAATAAACCACAGAAAGGTGATAACTATGGAATACAGAAACGAAATTTCAGCCGCTGCCCCCGAGTGCAGAGGCAAGGACGACTCCGAAACTATACAGAACGCCGTTGATCTCGCCGCAAGCAGCGGTATCGGCAAGGTAGTGATCCCGAGGATCAACCCGAGAACGGGTGAGCCGATCTGGATCATCGGAAGGACGGTCTACCTTCCCTCCGACACTACCGTGATACTCGACAACTGCCACCTCCGTCTTGAGGACGACGTGCGCTCCAACATATTCCGAAACAGCAAGGCGTTCAAGCCCGAGGGCAATACCCTTGAGGGTGAGGAGCACGATATCCGTATCATAGGCATCGGCAACGCCGTTCTCGACGGCGGAAAGCCCAACGGTCTTTGTGAGCAGCTCCACCGCGACGACCCCGAGAAGTACCCCAATATGAACGTAAATCTTCTGATATTTATGCACAACGTGCGCAATTTTGAGGTCAGGGGAATAAAGTTCATTGAATCCCGCTGGTGGGCGGTCTGCTTTATGTTCTGCCGCTGGGGTATCATCTCCGATCTGGATTTCAGAATGTACGGCACACTTGAAAATCAGGACGGCGTCGATCTGAGAATTGGCTGTGAGTATATCACTATCGAGAATATCACGGGAATTACGGGTGACGACACCGTGGCGCTGACCGCTCTCCCCCGCGAGATGACCTTTGAGGGCGAGCTTTACGTCAGCGGAAAATCCTTCGACATTCACGATATCACAATAAGAAATATTATCTCCTCGACCCACGGCTGCGGTATAGTCCGCCTTCTCTGCGAGGACAGAGCGAAGGAATACAATATCACCATCACCGATATCAAGGACACGGGCGAGACTATAGCGGGCGCGGCGGTGCTTATCGGTACGACCGACAAATTCCTTATGCGTGAGCCGCACAAAATGGGCGAGTTCAAAAATATTATCATCAGAAACGTGACCACGACGGCGCAAAGAGGTATTTCCTTCTGCGAGTCGGTGCAGAATATGATCGTTGAGAACTTCACGGTCTACGGAAAAAACGAGATCGGACTCAGATTTTACGATAATTTTGAGGGAAAGAACGTCAGGATAAGGGACTTTACCTACGACTCCGATCCCGAGAACGCCGACAGCGTATTCTGCTTCGCGGACGCTGAGAGCGATATCGGAGAGCTCGAAATTGAGCGGGTGAGAGCCTCGTCGCCGAAATATATCTTCAGAGGAAGAGAGATCGAGGTGAAGGATTTCGTTTACGAAGCTCCCTCGGAGGGGGTCTTCACTCACGAGAAACCAAATCTCAGGAGCGCCTACGGAAGATACCACAAATACTCCTACGGAAAGCTCATCGAGAACCGCCCCGACGACTCGAGATTTAAAAATTCCTGATTTTTTACGGAATTTTTCAAAACCCCTTGACAAGAGTAAAAAAATGTGGTAGAATACAATGTAAATTGTCTTCATAGGCGACTATGAAAATTTTTAATGAGTGAAAGGAGACAAATGCTATGAGTAAAAAAGAGTACGTTTCCCCCGAGCTTGAAATGGTCGTTGTCCTTTCAAAAGACATTATGAGCACCTCTGACCCTTATATGGATGATATCTATTGGGGTAACGAAGGTGACAGTGATCCCGCGTCTTATTCTGCGTGGTAATTAAAAAGGATTTTACTTAAAACGATCTATCGAATATTGCCCGTGTGTTATATAACACACGGGCAACGTTCGTTTCAGGTCCTTTTTTTATCTTCCGATGCTTATTCCGTTTATGAGATTGTCAAATATACGGTCGGAATTTATATCGATTATAACACCCTCTATGTGGAGAATACGGAGGGATGCGTAGTTATAGCTCGAGAGAGGTCGGTCAAGGGCGTCGTCGGAATGGGCGCAGATCAGAATGTCGTTGTCGGTAAAGCCGCTTATTATGAGAGTGTGGTAGAATTCTCCCCTGCTGTTGGCAAGCTGGATCACGTCTCCGATCTCGATCTCGGAAGCGTTCGTTACCTCAAAGCCCCTCGGTCCTGTCCCGCCGTTCTCCTCCACAAACTGCGGCTGTCCCACAAGAAAATCGTAAAATTCGTCAACTCCCGCCCAGGCGGGGGCTCTGTCCGAGGGGGAAACGTAGTACCAGCCGAAGGTGGGGGTGTAGTTCATTATTCCCGAACCCGCAAAAACGCATTGGGAGACAAAGCTCGTGCAGTCCCCTCCCCTGCCCGTAAAATCAATGAAAAGCGGATTTCTGTCATTTGCCCACCTTCTGGCGTATTCGACCGCTCTTTCCCGTAAGTATGGTATTTCTGTAAGCATATCTTCTCCTTGTGTTTTTTTTCTTCAGTGCAGTATATGCAAAATCTCTTATCTTTGCCCTTTGCTTATTGCGAAATGAGAAAAAATGTGCTACAATATAGATAATAACGCTTCTGGAGTTTTTTATGATAAAAATTTTTCATACGGGCGACGTCCATCTGGACAGCCCATTCGCGAAAATGGAATACGCCGAAAGGCTGGCGGCAAGAAAATATCAGCGGGAGCTCTTTTTGAAGCTCTCGCGCTACGTTGCCGAAAATAAATACGATCTGGTGCTGATAAGCGGAGATCTTCTCGACTCCCGCAACGTCTCCCCCGAGGCGGAGGAGTGCGCCCTCAGAGGTCTTTCCGAGATGGGCTGTCCCGTGGTCATCTCCCCGGGTAACCACGACCCCTACCTCGTTACCCCCTTTTACAGAAAAAGAAAGCTCCCCGACAACGTCTTCCTCTTCACCTCAAGGGAGGTGCAGGTGTTAGAGTTCGGTGAGCTGGGGCTTCAGGTCTGCGGCTACGCCTTTACAGACTCGAATATCCTTGAGGAAGACCCCCTCGAGGGCTTTACCCCTCCCGAGTTCGATGGGGTGACCCTCCTTTGCGCTCACGGTGAGCTCGACACTCACGGCTCACGCTTCGCGCCGATCCGCTCCGCGGATCTTTCAAGGTGCGGCTTCCTTTATTCGGCGCTGGGTCACATACATATCCCCTCGATAGTGAGAAACGACAGCGGTGTCGTGGCATACAGCGGTGTTCCCGACTGCCGCGGATACGACGAGGAGGGCTTTGGCGGAGCTGTTTCGGTGGTGATCGACGGCGGAGAGGTCGTCTCTGCCGAGAGGGTGATCTTCGGTGAGCACAGGTACGTGAGCGAGGAGCTTGACGTGAGCGCGCTCTCTGCCGAGAGTGAGCTGACGGCGGCGGTCCTTTCCCACATCGCGGAAAAGGGTTATGACAAAAAGACCGCCCTGCGGCTGACGCTTACGGGAGAGAGCTCTCTTGAGCTTGGTTTTTCGGTCAAGGAAGCCGAAAGGGCAGCCTCGGAGAGGCTTATGCTCTGTGAGATAGAGTCAAGGGTGCTTCCGAAGACCGATATCGCTCTGCTGAAAAAGGATTTTACGTTGCGTGGTGAGATATACAGAACACTTGAGAGCGAGATAGAGAGCGGCGATCCCGAGGTCAAAAGACTTGCCCTTGAGGCGCTGAGAGCGGCGCTTCTCGCCGCCGACGGAAGGGAGATAAAATGAAGATACTTTCTTTGAACGTAACCGAATTCGGAAAGCTTCACGATCTTGAAATAAAGCTTTCCGACGGAATGAATATAATCGAGGGAGACAACGAATCGGGCAAGAGCACACTTTTGCTCTTTGTTATGTATATGCTTTACGGTCTCCCGAAAAGCTCAAGAAAGGGTGCGCCCGATGCCTATGACAAGCAAAGGTCGCTGAGCTGGGAGAACAAGCGCGCCGAGGGCAGTATGACTCTGCTTCACGGCGGCAGACGGCTTCGGATCGAGCGTGAGAACACAAGGCGCTCCTCCTCATCCGAGGCAAGGGTATTCGATCTTGACACGGGCGAGAGGCTCGAGCTCTCGGGTGAGGTAGGCGAGGAGCTTCTCGGTATCGGAAGAGAGAGCTTTGAGAGCTGTCTCTGGTGCGGTCAGGCGCGAAGCGGAGTTATAAAGGGAGATGATCTTTCAAAGACCCTTTCAAATCTCTCTCTCACCGCCGACGAAAGCGTGGACGGAGAGGCGGCGCTTGCGGCGCTTAAAAACGCGAAAAAGCAATATAAATACGAAAGAGGCAATGGCGGAATAATATTCGAGCTCGACGAGAGCATATCCCGCCTCAGAGCCGAAAAAGCGACGGTCGATGCCGAGCTCTCGGAGAGCTATTCGTCAAGAGAGAGGCAGAGGGAGCTCGAGGAGGAGCTTCTCAGCGCCGAAAAGAGATTCGCTGAGCTGAGATCCCTCAAGGAGGCTCAGGAGACTGTGGCGCTTCTCGGCGGCTTCCGCCGTCTTGACGAGGACGAGAAAAAGCTGAGAGATGCGGAGGCTGAGATGGCATCGCTCAAGGCTGAAAACGGCTATACCGAAAAAGAGCCCGACGGAAATACCCTCGCGAGACTGCGTATGCTGATATCCGCGAGAGAGGAAAAAAATGAGGAGTATCAAAGTATCTGCCTTGAGCGTCCGAAGCCTCCGCGCGTTGACGGTGAGGCGGTCGAGGTCGCCGAGCGGATATCCGAGAGATATGACCTCTCGGAAGCCCTTGACGCTGTGGATAAGCGGGTGCTGTCGGTAAAGAAAACGAGAGCCGCGGCAATATCGCTCTTCGCCCTCGGGGCGCTGTCGGCAGCGGGAGCGGTCTTCTTCCTTCCCGCCCTTGCCCTCACCGCTGTTTTCGCGGTGCTCGGCGCGGTACTGTTGATCCGCGGAAATAAGCAGAAAAAAAGCCTCGCTTCCGATCTCTCGCAAATTGGCGCGGATATTTCGGATTACAGAGGCAGAATTGATTATTGCTTCGCTCAGAAAAGAGTTCTTGCCGCCGAAAAGGAAGCGGCAGAGAAGCTCTACGCCGAACGTAAGGAGAGGGCGGGACGAGAGCTTGCTCGGGTATCCCTTCAGGTCGCCGAGCTTGTCGGAAGCTACGGCAGAGCCGACGAGTCCGAGGAGGCGCTTATTCTGCGAATAGAGCGTTTTATTAAGAAAAGAGAGGACGTAAGGCGCAGAATTATGCTTGTGTCGAGCTTTGTGGAGCGAGACAGAAAGCAGCTTGAGGGTCAGGACAGAAAAAAGCTTGAGGACTCTCTGCCTAAAAATATCGGCTATAAGGCCAATATGACCCGCGAGAGGCTCGACACCGAATATGCCGAGGCGGCTGCCGCCCTTGAGTCGGCGCGAAGCAGCCTCACCGATATAAGGATAAAGCTGAGCGCTTATCGGGCAACAGAGGACTCCTCCCTCGAGCTTAAGCGGCGTATCGATGAGCTTCTGGCGGAGAGGAAAGAGGCGGTCTTCCGCTATGAGGTACTGTCAAGAGCATATGATGCCACCGATGCGGCTTATAAGAATATGAGACGGAATTTTGCGCCGAAGATCCGCGAGCGCGCCTCGGAAAATCTCAAAAAACTGAGCGGCGGAAGGTATTCACAGCTCTTTATGTCGGAGGATTTCGGGATCAGCATTGACGTCCTCGGCAGTGAGCGGGAGCTGGGAAGCTTCAGCGCGGGGGCGACCGACAATGCGTATCTGGCGCTGAGACTTGCTCTTGTGGAGAATATATTCGACGAGGGGATGCCTGTGTTTATGGACGAAACCCTTTCAAATCTCGACGACGAAAGAGCCTCACTTGCTCTTTCCCTGCTTGACGAATACGTTACCGCGGGCGGACAGTGTCTCCTTCTGACCTGTCATCAGAGAGAAGCCGACCTCGCCGCCGCAAAGGGCATAAGCCTACAGAGGATCAAAATGTGAGTAGTTCGTAGCAAACAAAAAAGACACCTCATCCGTCAGCCGACAAGCGGCTGCCACCTTCTCCCACTGGAGAAGGCTTATGGTTACTGAGCTTTCGATGTGAAATTGTTTGCGATTTGGGTTCAGTTGATATAATCATAAACCTTTCGAAACACTAGTCACAAAAAAGCCTTCCCTTGTCAGGGAAGGGGGACCGCGTCAGCGGTGGATGAGTAGTCTGTAGTAAACAAAAAAGACACCTCATCCGTCAGCCGACAAGCGGCTGCCACCTTCTCCCGCTGGGGAAGGCTATTTGTTACTGTGGTTTCAAAATTTTGTTTTCGCATTATTGGCATAAGGTATCGAACGCATAAAAATATTCGAAACGTTGGTTAAAAAAGCCTTCTCCAGTGGGAGAAGGTGGCACGGCAATGCCGTGACGGATGAGGTGTCCGTAACGAACAAAAAGATACATTACCTCGTCCGTGTCATTCTGCCGACAAGCGGTGTCAATAAACGCTTTCTGCTTCAATATTGGTAAAAGAAAATAGCTTTAAAGTTTTTTGGGGGAGTTTGAGGGGTACTTTTTTCAAAAAGTACCCCTCAAGATAACGATACACTAACTCACTAGCCGCTTTTTCTTTGGCGGAAAGAGGCGCAAAGAAAAAGCTAACAAAAAGAAACGCCGAAGAGAGAGTGTTTCGCCGTTGCGACGGCGAGGAGGGTTACGCACCCTCCACTGCGCCGCCTTTTAAAAAAGGCGGGCGAAAACTTTCCTGTCTTGGTATGCTGTAATTGTTTGAAAGTTTTTTGGGGGAGTTTGAGGGGTACTTTTTGCAAAAAGTACCCCTCAAGATAACGATACACTAACTCACTAGCCGCTTTTTCTTTGGCGGAAAGAGGCGCAAAGAAAAAGCTAACAAAAAGAAACGCCGAGGGGAGAGTGTTTCGCCGTTGCGACGGCGAGGAGGGTTACGCACCCTCCACTGCGCCGCCTTTTGAAAAAGTCGGGCGAAAACTTCCTGCCTTGGTATGCTGTAATTGTTTGAAAGTTTTTTGGGGGAGTTTGAGGGGTACTTTTTCGAAAAAAAGTACCCCTCAAATAATATTTAATATTTTCTCTCATTAAAGCTCCTCGACCGAGAGGACGCCTTCGATATTCGAGATATGCTCTATAAGAATTCTATACGGTGTTCTGCGAGGCAGTCTCACCGAGAATATGGCGCAGATCGACTGCTTTTTCTCCCTTGACTTGCTGACCTCCATATCCATTATGTAGACGTTATTTTTCTTCAGTGAATCGACGATGTTTGCAAGCTTTGAGCTATCGGTATATTCCACAAGAATATTTATCGATTTTGACTTGGAAATTACCGCGTACTCAATTTTGGAGAGCAACAGCTCGGCAATGATTATCACCGCCGTGGTGATGATCGCACCCTCGTAAAATCCCGCGCCGAGACAGAGTCCGACGATCGCTGTGGTCCAGAGTCCCGCCGCTGTGGTAAGTCCCTTGACCTGCCTGTTCTTGGTGACGATGATAGTTCCCGCGCCGATAAAGCCGATTCCCGCAATAACCTGCGCTCCAAGACGCGCAAGATCGGTGAACATCTTCAGCTCAAGGACTACGTATTGGCTGGTGAGCGTTGTCATACACGCGCCGAGACAGATAAGTATATGTGTTCTGAAGCCCGCGGGACGGCGCTTTCTTCCTCGCTCAAGACCCACTGTGCTTCCGCAAAGAACGGCAAGGGCTATTCGCACCGTAATCGTCAGAAGATCAAGATTGTCTCCTCTTAAAAAATTCAAAAATGGCAGCATATTTCCTCCTACAGCTCCTCAATAGAGCGGACAGTTTCAAGTTCGGCAACAAGGGAGAAGATCATCGTATGTGTCGTTCCCTTCGGTATCTCCAGAGTGAAGATAGCGTTGGGATATCTGTTGTCGGAATACTTACCCTTGGTCAGCTCCACGTCAAAGATGCGGACTCCCGCATTCTTCAGAGTCGCGATCATTTCGGTCATGTTGTCGGTATCCTCAAACTCTACGTAAAGATCCATATTTCTCGAGCGGGATCTGATGATCCTCTCGATAAACGAGAAGACGATCATCGTGAGCAGTATGAAGGCAAAGCAGATTATTGCCGCGGCGTAAAATCCCGCGCCGATCGAAAGTCCCATACACGCCGATGCCCAAAGACCCGCGGCGGTGGTGAGGCCCTTTACCTGCTGGCGGCCCGTGACGATGATAGTACCCGCGCCAAGGAAGCCTATGCCGTTTATGACCTGCGCTCCGAGTCGTGAAACGTCGGTCTTTGTAAGATCTATGTAAAAGGGGTCCCAGACGGTCGAGATCAGTTCCGTCATATAAGCGCTGAGTATCATTGTGAGCGCCGCGCCCATACAAACTATCATATAGGTCCTGAATCCCGCCGGACGGTGCTTTTGTCCGCGTTCAATTCCTATTATTCCTCCGCAGAGAGCCGCGAGCAGCAGCCGAACGAGAGTGTCGGCAAATGTCAGCTGAAAGGTCATTTCGTCCTCCTTAGATCAAATTGTAAATACTATACCATAAAAAAACCCACAAGTCAACCTATTTTCGCTAAAAAACTCGGAATAAGGGATTACGGTAACTGTTAATATAACATTTTTGGGGCTGAGCCGCCGAATATCGGCATTTTGACTCAGCCTCAATTTTTATTCTCCAAGCGTGACGCTGACCGTCAGCTTTTGTCCGTTTCTGTAGAAGGTGAGCAGGATACTGTCTCCCGCGTCGCAGTTGTCAAGATACCGCACAAGCCCTGTTATCGAGGTGACCGCCGTAGAGTTGACCGCCACTATAACGTCGTCCTTCCGGAGCTTACCCGCAACGTCGTATTCAGCCGAGGTAATGCTCTCGACCTTGACGCCGTAGAGCTTTGAGGAGTCATCGGCGTACGTAGAGCCCGTAATTCCGAGCTTTGCGGGGTAACGGCTGACAGCCGAGAGGAGCGAGGAATAATCAGCTCCGCTCTTCATTGCCTCGATTATCGGCATAGCCGCGTCGGTAGGAATGGCGAAGCACATTCCCTCGTAATAGGTGCTGTTCAGCTTCATCGTGACGATGCCTACCACCTCGCCGTACTGATTTATCAGCGGACAGCCCGAATTTCCCGGGTTTACAAGGGCATTTGTCTGAATAAGAGTCATCTTTTTCTCGACAGAGCCGTCGTCCTTGTATATCTTGAAGCTTCTGTCGTTGTGGGAAACTATTCCGTTGACCATAGATCCCGCAAAGTCATAAGAGGCGGGTGAGCCTATCGCTACCACCCTGTCTCCCATAAGAAGCTCGGAGGAGCTGCCTATCTTTATGGTGGGAAGTCCGCTTCCCTCCACCTTTATAAGGGCAAGGTCGGTAAACTCGTTTCCGCCTACAAGGGTAGCGGTGAGCTCCTTGCCGTCCTTAAGCAGCACAGAGATCGACTCGGCGTCAGCCACAACGTGATTTGCCGTGACTATATATCCGTCCTCGGATATGATAAATCCCGAGCCCGAGCCCGAGCTGTCGGTCTTGAGCACAGTGATCGTCACCACCGCGGGGGAGCAGGTGTCGTATATCTCCTGATCGGTGAGCACACCGCTTGCGGGGTCGTATTCCTTTACGTAGACCACTCTCTCCTCGGTGATTATCTCGGTATTGACTATCGGCTCAAGGCTGAGCTGCTTCACCGCTCCCGAAAGCAGAAGCGAGAGCAGCAGGAAAAAGCATACGCCGAAGGCGCAGGTCATAGAAACGGCATATATGAAAGTGCCGTTTTTCTTTTTGTTTTTATTTCCCTTTGCCGTCTCCTCGCTGAATTCGCCGTAATCCCAGCGGTAGACTCTCTCCACCGCCTCCTCGGGGAGTCTGTTCTCCTCGGCGGGGGTGGGAAGCTCGCTCTCGGGGGGGATATTCATCCCCTCATCACCCATAGGGCAGTTCTTGTTCTCTTCCATATTTTGACCTTTCAAAAGCTTAAGGGGAGTGATCCACCTTAATTACTATTGTTCATTATATAATTATTTGCCGTCTTTTGTGATTTTATTCCGATGTGAGGGTAAAACTGAAGGAACAGTTCTTGCCGTGCTCACTTTCGACCCAGATCGTCTCCTCATGGGCGTCGATTATCGTTTTTGATATATAAAGTCCAAGCCCGACACCCGTTTTGTTGAGTCCTCTGCTCTTGTCGCTCTTATAGAAACGCTCAAAGACGTAGGGTAGATCCTCGGCGGATATTCCCTGCCCCTCGTTGAAGACCGAGATCAGCAGCTTTTTGTTCTTCAGCTTTTTGATCCTCAGCGCAAATCTTCCTCCCTCGCGAGAGAATTTGACCGCGTTGTCGCAGAGGTTATACATTATCTGATATATAGCGTCTCTGTCCGCTACGGCGACAATATTGTCCTCATCGCAGTCGAACTCGACCTCAAGCTTCTTTTCCTCGATCTTCTGCTCGAAGGATATAACTATCTGTCTTGCCATTTCGCAGACGTCAAAGGGGGACATAGTGAACTTGCGCTCGCCCGCCTGAATTCTCGAAAGGTCGAGGAGCGACGCCACAAGCCTTGAGAGACGCTTGACCTCGTTCGAGACCTGACGCAGATAATATTCCTGCTTCTCGGGAGGGATAACTCCGTCGAGAATTCCGTCCACAAACCCCGCTATCGAGGTCATGGGAGTGCGCAGATCGTGAGAAACGTTTGAGATGAAGGTGTTTCTCATAGTGTCGTAATTGTCCAGCGACTCAGCCATATTGTTGAAGGCGACAGCCAGCTCCGCCACCTCGTCGCTTCCGCTGACGGCGACTCTCGTGTCAAACCTTCCCTTAGCGAATTGCCTTGCGGCAACGCTTATCTTCTTAAGCGGTCCGACTATCCTCTCGGTGATAAAGTAGACGGCGATCATTGCCGCGAGCATTATCCAGAGTATGGCGAGGACAACAGCCTTCGTGATCTCGGCTATAAGGTCGGTCATTATCACCGACGACGCGCAGACAAAGACCTCTCCGCAGATCTGTCCGCTGCCGTTTTCTATCGGTACGCCGTAGACGTGGTGGACCGAGCTGAATATACCCTCGGCAGCACCCATATTAAAGATATTCTTGCCGCTCTCGACTCTGTCGATATAAGAGGGGTGAATACGGCTTCCGACGGTTATTTCGTCCTTCTCCGCTCCCGTCGCAAGGAAGATCCTTCCCTCGCTGTCGGTAAGAATGAGGGTGAGATCATCACTGCTGGAGGAGATCATCTTAAATACCGTCTCTATTTCCGCGCCGTGAGCGTCGGTCAATGCCTTGAGGTCGTAATTACCGCTCTCCTCGAGCTTACTCAGAACGAAAACGCAGGAGGAGTTTGCGATCGTCTCCATAATGCTTTCCTTGGTGTTCTGAGAGTAGTTGCTGATTATTGAGGTTATGGTCGCGATAATGACCGAAAAGCTCAGAAGTATAATCAGCATAAATGCCGAAACGTATTTCGCGAAAACACTTTTAAACATATATACTCCAAAATAACGAGCGCCAATGACAGCCCGAGGGCGATGAGGTCATTGGCGCGATTATGCCCTGCGGGCGTTGATCATCAGCTGAATATCTCGAATTTATATCCGACTCCCCATACCGTTTTGAGAGTCCATTTCTCGGAAATTCCCTCGATCTTCTCGCGCAGACGCTTTACGTGAACGTCCACGGTTCTGGAGTCTCCAAGGTAGTCGAAGCCCCAGACCTTGTCGAGAAGCTGGTCTCTTGTGAAGACCCTGTTGTAGTTGGAAGCGAGGAAATAGAGCAGCTCCAGCTCCTTGGGAGGAACGTCCACGGGCTTGCCGTTGAGCTTGAGCTCATATTTTTGCAGACTGATCTCTATGTTTTCGAATTTGATGACCTCGTCGTCGTTTTGATTTGTGTGTACCTGATAGCGGCGGAGGACTGTTTTTACTCTCGCGCTGAGCTCCTTCATATCGAAGGGCTTGACCACGAAATCGTCAGCTCCGAGCTCGAGACCGAGGACCTTGTCGAAGACCTCGCCCTTAGCGGTGATCATAATTATAGGCTTAGAGGACATTTCCCTGATCTCTCTGCACACCTGCCAGCCGTCCTTTTTGGGGAGCATAATGTCGAGCAGGACGAGATCGGGCTCATAGAGCTTGAAGTAGTTCAGTCCTTCAACACCGTCGTTGGCGGTTTTGATCTCATAGCCTTCATTTTCAAAATAGATCTTAAGCAGATCGCAGATATTCACGTCGTCGTCGATAACAAGAATTTTTGTATCCAGCATATTATTTCTCCTTGATCTTGATATTTGTCGCACCTTCTGAAATATTCTCTCTCATTATACCATATTTTTTTCATTTTTGCAACAATTTAAAAAATATTTCCAAAAGGACAATACATATTTATCGGAAAATTAATCGATTTGTAATAATTTGACGAAAAAAGCCGATGACAGCCGTCTTTCCTATTTAGTTAGCCTATTTTTCTTCCCTTGGCTGCGAAGTCCGAGGGGGTCATGCCCGTGAGGGATTTGAATACCTTGCAGAAATACGAGGCGTTGGCAAAGCCTACCTTTATGGCGATCTCGTCCACCGAAAGCTCGGAATTTACAAGAAGCTCCTTCGCCTTGTCTATCCTGTACTGCTGGATATATTTCGTGGGCGGCGTGTTGAATACCGCGATGAAGATATTTCTGTAATATGTCTCGCCCATTCCCGACATCTCGGCAAGAAAGGAGGTGTAAAGATCGGGATTCGTATAGTTGTTCTCGATGTACTTTACCGATCTGTGGATCAGTCCGTACTTTCCCGCGAGTGAGGTCGCGAAAGCGTGTTCGTTTGAGATCCTTGTGATGATACCGTATATCTCCGAGAGACATTTCGAGTGGTACGCAGGGCCCTTCAGCGCCCAGAAATGGGCAACCGACGTCGCCGCCTTGGCGATCTCCTTATTCTCACCGATGGAAAACTCGGTGGGCGTCAGCTCCGAGGCGGGGTTTGCGGCGTCAAATTCGATGACGGTACAGCCGCCGAAGCGCTCTACGTCAAGTGAATATGCCGTTCCCTCGGGGAAAAAGAGCACTGTTTCGGATGAGGCGGAATATTCCTTCCCCGCTACCTTATAGGTGGAAAGCCCGCCCTGCTTTATGATAAGCACCGAATGGGTAAATACCGACTCGGCGGTGGTGTGCTTTTTCAGCTTGAATGAATAGACGTCGTTTATCTTTGAGATAATGAGGCCGGATATCTCGAACCTTTTCATATTTTTCTCCCTTTCGTATGTTGCAAATTACAATCATTTATCTCGACCGTTTGGAGATATTTTAACATATCCGTCGAAAAAAGTCAATAGCTGTCCGAAATTTTTGCTTTTTTCGCGTGATGAAAAATAAAACCGACAAGTATAAAATCCCAAAGAAAGTAAAAAATAAGGAAAAGGAGAGTGATATTATGAACATAGACAAAAAGGTCTACAAAAAATACGCCGACGCACACGCCCCGAAGTCGCCGATCGTCAAGGACTGTCTTTTCGCCTTTCTCGTTGGCGGCGGCATCTGCGCCCTCGCTCAGGGGCTCAGAGATATCTATTCACGGCTCTTGGGGCTCGGAGAGGAAACGGGGGCGCTCCTCACCTCGGTGACCCTCATCCTCGCTGCCGTGGTCCTCACCGCCCTCGGGGTCTTCGACAAGATCGCGAAGCACGCGGGGGCAGGTACGTTCGTGCCGATAACCGGCTTTGCGAATTCTATTGCCTCGTCGGCGATCGACAGCCGCGCCGAGGGGTTTGTCCTCGGGGTGGGAGCGAAGATATTCACCGTGGAGGTCCTGTGATACTTTACGGCACTGTGGCGGGAGTTGTCTACGGCGTGATATATTGGCTCTTTTGCCGTTAGCTTTTCTCTCTCTGCCCTTGACATTTGCCGAGCTTTGCGTTATAATTAATAGGATTTTTATAACGCACGTATGAACGGAAGTATTTTATGGATTTTGAAAGGATAGAGCTCTCACACGCAGGGCGTCTGCGAGAGCTTCTTCGCGACTACCGCGGAGGATTTTGCGACATTTCCTCCGCGAATATTCTCTTCTGGAGAGACTATTACGGCATCTCGCTTTACGACGGCGATGATGGCTTTGCCCTGCGCTATGACGATATGGATGACTTGGTCTGCTACTTCACAGCGCCCGACGGAAAAATAGTCGAAAAGATCCTGGAGCGGGAGGGCGGCAAGGCGCTTTTTACCTGCCTCACCGCGGAGGATGTCGCCACGCTCAGAGGGCGCTTCAGGTGTGACGAGCCCTTTCACGAGCGGGATTGGGATGACTATATCTATCTCTCGGAGGAGATTATCTCGCTTCGCGGGAAGAAATTCAACGGTCAGAGAAATCATATCAACAAATTCAAAAAGCTCTACCCCGATGCCGAGTTCAGGGAGATAGGCGAGTCGGACATTCCTTCCCTTAAGGAGTTTATCGGACGGTATTTTGAGGAGAAAAAAGCCGTTCTCGAGGACGATTCCTTCGATTACGAGGAGGCGCATCTCTATGAACAGCTCGATAATCTTGATCTATATGCCCAGCGGACGGGTCTGCTCCTTGTTGGGGGCAGGATCGCGGGCTTCTCTATCGGAGAGGTTGTGGGGGATACGCTGATAATCCACACCGAAAAGGCGGACGTCACCTATGACGGAGTCTATCCCACGCTTGTAAATCTCTTTGCGGCGGCACACGCGGGTGACGTAAGGCTTATCAACCGTGAGGAGGATTGCGGAGTAGAGGGTCTGCGCCGCTCGAAGCTCTCATACCATCCGCTTCAGATCAGGGAAAAGTACGCAATGCTTGTTTACCGAAAAGGCTTCCAAAAATGATATCATAATCTCATAACCAATTACGCAAAAAAAGGAGGATCAAATGTACCGTATTTTCAAGATAAATTCGAGCCCCGTGGTGGATTTTGCCGCCGAGGAGCTGAAAAAATATCTCCGTATGATGATGCCTCGCTGCGGCGAGATCCCTATAAAGCGAGACAGCTCGGCAAAGGAAGGCTTTTTGCTCGGTCTTATGTCGGACCTCTCCCTCGATACCTCGGACGCCGAGGACCTGACCCTCGACGACATAGTCTATATAGACACCACAAAAGAGGGCGGTATCATCGCGGGATCTAACCCCCGAAGCGTACTTCTTGCCGTATACAAATACCTCACCCTTATGGGCTGCCGCTGGCTCTTTCCGGGGATCGACGGCGAGCAAATCCCGATAAAGGACCTCGAGCCCGTCAAATACCGCAAGCTGGCGGACTGCCGCTACAGAGGTCAGTGCAACGAGGGGGCTGAGTTTCAGCCGAATATGATGGAGGTCATCGACTTCACCCCAAAGCTCGGAATGAACGTCTTTATGATGGAATTTGACAACCCGAGAGCATACTACAAGCATTACTACGCTCACCTCGGCAACGAGGCGCGTGAGCCCGAGCCGGTTACCGACGAGACGGTGCTCCAGTGGAAAAGGCAGTGCGAGGCTGAGATCGCGAGGCGCGGTCTTCAGTTCCACGACGTCGGTCACGGCTGGTGCTGTGAGTCCTTCGGCATCGGAATATGGGAGAAGGGCGACGATATTCCCGAGGAGTCCCGTCAGTATCTGGCAGAGATAAAGGGAAAGAGAGGACTTTTCGGCGGCAGAGCGATCAACACGAATTTCTGTATGTCAAACCCCGAGGCGAGACGGAAGGTAGTCGACCACATTGCGGCATACGCCGATACCGAGCGCAACGTGGACTATCTCCACGTCTGGCTTGCCGACAGCTGCAACAACCACTGCGAATGTGAGCGCTGTGCCGAAAAGTCCCCCTCGGATTGGTACGTCGTGCTTCTTAACGAGCTGGACGCCGAGCTCACCTCAAGGAAGCTTGACACAAGGATCGTCTTCTGCTGCTACGTTGACACCACCTGGCCGCCTGTAGCCGAGCGGATAAACAACCCCGAAAGATTTCTGATCCTTCTCGGCGCGATCTCGAGAAAATATACCGAGTCGGTAAAGGCAGACATAGGCACGCCGACTCTCAAGGATTATGAGCGGAACAATATCACTCTTCCCGAAACGGTGGAGGAATACATCGCCTACGACGGTCTATGGAAAAAGACCTGCCACGTCGGAAGCTTTGTTTATGAATATCACTTCTGGATAAATCAGTTCTATGCCCTCGGAGGCATCTCCTACGCGAGAATAATCCACGAGGACGTAAAGGGATACGCCGCAAACAAGCTTCGCGGCATCATTCAGGACGGCTCACAGAGGAGCTTTTTCCCCAACGGACTCGCCTTTTACGCCTACGCCCAGACCCTATTTGATACCTCGGTCGGCTTCGAGGAGCTGAAGGAGGACTATCTCTCTCACGCATACGGCGAGGATTGGAAGGAGGTTGAAAATCTCCTTCTGCGAATAGAGGACGCCTTCGACCACAAATATCTCGCGGGAGAGCGGTCGGCAGACCAAAGGATCGGAAAATACTATAACCCCGCAATGGCGGAAAAGCTCAGAAAGATCTACGGTATTGCCGAGGACTTCGCTCCATTTTACGAGTCGCACAAGAATATGCCACAGCGCTCACAGACGGTGGCAATGCGGCTACTTAGACGATACATCGAATTCTGCCGCGGAATAGCGTACCCCCTCACCCTCAAGTGCTTCGGCGCGGGTAAGGAGGCAAGGGAGGTTTATCTGAAATTTCTCAGGGAATTCGGAGAAAATGAGCGCGAGATCGAGACCTGCTACGATCAGCATATGTTCGCCGCGGCGTATAATCTCAGAATATTCAATATCGGAGAGGCAGAATTTTTCGGAGTTTGATCAATTTGCCTTGACAAGCATTTTTCACTATGATATAATCCATTTGACAGTCTTTTTGAAAGATAAATAATGTATAATTTGGAGGACAAAGAATGTACAGCATTTACAAAATCACATCGGACCACGTTGTTGATTTCGCCGCTGAAGAGCTCAAAAAGTATCTTCGTATGATGATGCCCCGCTGCGGAGAGATCTCGATGGGGTACGCTCCCGAGGCAAAGGAGGGCTTCAGACTCGGTCTTATGCAGGATTTCGGTCTTGACGTAAGCGACGCCGCCGATGTGACCCTTGACGATATAGTTTACATTGACTGCGCCGAAGATGGCGGTGTGATCGCGGGCTCTAACCCCCGAAGCGTTCTTCTGGCGGTCTACAGATATCTCCGGGAAAACGGCTGCCGTTGGCTCTTCCCGGGTATCGACGGTGAGTTTATCCCCGTAAAGGATATCGCGCCCGTCAAGTACCGCAAGCTGGCGTCCTGCCGCTACAGAGGACAGTGCAACGAGGGCGCTGAGTATCAGCCCAATATGATCGAGGCTATCGACTTCACCCCCAAGATAGGTATGAACATCTTTATGATCGAGTTCGATAACCCCAAGGCTTATTACGACAGCTACTACAAGCACAGAGGTAACGACACAAACCGTGAGCCCGAGCCCGTAAACCCCGAGACCGTCCTTCAGTGGAAGAGACAGTGCGAGGCCGAGATGTCCAAGAGAGGACTTCAGTTCCACGATATGGGTCACGGCTGGACTGCCGAGTCCTTCGGTATCGACACCACCGACGGTTGGGTAGCAAAGGACGACGCCGAGATCGTTCCACCTGAGTCCCGCAAGTACATAGCTATGATAAACGGAGAGAGAAAGCTCTGGCACGGAGTTGCTCTCAACACAAATTTCTGTATGTCCAATCCCGAGGCGAGAAGAAAGGTAGCGCTCAAGGTAGCCGACTATTCCGAGCAGGCAACCAATGTTGACTATCTCCACGTATGGCTCGCCGACAGCTCCAAGAACCACTGCGAGTGCGACGAGTGCCGCAAGATGATCCCCACCGATTGGTACATTATGCTTATGAACGACATCGACGAGGAGCTGACCGCGAGAGGTCTGCCCACACGTATCGTCTGCATCTGCTACGTTGACACCACCTGGGCGCCCGAGAAGATCACCCTCAAGAATCCCGATCGCTTCTCGCTGCTTGTCGCGGCTATCTCCCGTGACTACACCGAGCCCGTTGACGCGGATCTTGACGTTTCCAAGATCGAGATCAAGCCCTACGAGCTCAACAAGAGCAAGCTCCCCGGCAGCGTAAACGAGTACCTCGCTCACGCAAAGATGTGGAAGGATATGTGTCCGATCCCCGCGTTTGTTTACGAGTATCACTTCTGGGTTCCCCAGTACAGAGATATGGGTGTATTTGACTCCGCGAAGATCATCTACGACGACATTCGCGGCTACAAGGCAAACGGATGTGACGGTATCGTTGAGGACGGATCTCAGAGATCCTTCTTCCCCAACGGCTTCTGCTTCTACGTTTACGGACAGACGCTTTTTGACACCGAGGTCGACTTTGAGGCGCTGAAGGAGGATTACTTCAGCACGGCTTACGGTGAGGATTGGAGAGAGGTTGCCGCATTCTTCGAGAGACTCGGCAAGGCGGCTGACTACAGATATCTTAACGCGAAGCTCTCCTCCGACTACGAAAAGAGCCCTTACTACAATCCCGCTTTCGCTCAGAGTCTGCGTGAGGTCGCGGATATAGTTGACGAGTTTGCGCCCTTCGTTGAGGCACACAAAAATATGCCCAAGCGCGCACAGACGGTGGCTTACAGAATTCTCCGCAGATACCTCGAGTACTGCAAGGGACTCTCTAAGGTCCTGGTTCTCAAGGCTATGGGCGCGGGCGCTGAGTCACAGGCGGCTTACTATGATTTCCTCGAGTCCTTCGGCAAGTACGAGCTTGAGATCGAGCGCTGGTATGACCACTACATGGCTTACGCATCGATGAGAAGCGTATTCGGTAAAAAGGACGCTTACATTCCTTTCTAAGTAAAAATTTTTAAGGGGTACTTTTTTCGGAAAGTACCCCTTAAATCGCATCCCCTCGCGTCCTCTTAAACCGTCAGCCGCTTTTTCTTTGGCGGAAAGAGGCGCAAAGAAAAAGCTAACAAAAAGAAACGCCGAAGGGAGAGTGTTTCGCC
>SVSX01000029.1 GCA_015064085.1 Oscillospiraceae bacterium
CTCGTTTTAAATACGAGGTTGGGCTCCATGCGAAACTAAATCAAACGCCCGACTATCCCTCAAGGACAGTCGGGCTGTTTTGGTCAAACGGACGGGGGGTTTTTATTAAACGATGATGGTTGACGTGATGCTTTACTTAAATTAGGACTTAAAAATGGTCTGCGGTAGCTGTTTTGCCGTCTGCCGCCGCGACGAACAGTTCCCGCAGACCTGTAGAGGTGAACACAGTTCGCCCGCAAATGCAGACAGACATTCCGTCAACCGACAGACCTATAGGGCATGACGTCCTCGGCATCCCGCGACGAAGGGCATAGACCCAACGAGGCGGGAGCATATGGAATGCTCCCCTACGGCGCAAAATCAAAGCCATCCTTCTGTTCGCCGCCGTTTTCGTATTATTAAAATTATGCGTTCTGCATTTTTACAGCGCGCAGATAAGCCTCTCTATCTCTGTATATCCGCTGCCCGACAGCTTGAGAGAGGCA
Source organism: Oscillospiraceae bacterium (assembly GCA_015064085.1). Classification (GTDB taxonomy): domain Bacteria; phylum Bacillota; class Clostridia; order Oscillospirales; family CAG-272; genus HGM12713. Next base: position 486 of record SVSX01000029.1, read on the forward strand.
TCGGCTTCGGCACAGAGCCTTACAGCTTCGGCAAGCTTATTGACCGACAGCTCCCTGACATTTCCGACGTATCGGTTTACCATAAATTCCTGAGTCCTCAGCGCGGTGGCTATCTCCTTGGGCGGTATCCCCTGTGATGACAGCAGCTTTACCGCCAGCATGTCCGAAAGAGTCCTTGAAAGTCCGCCGAGAATTATTATCGGGTCTGTTTTCTGAGCCTTTTCGGTAGCAAGGATACGCAAAGCAAGTGCGCTGTTTCCCGACGCTACCGCCGTGGTAAGGGCAAAAGGGTCAAATTCCTCTGTCAGGCACACCACCGGCGCCACGTCATCTACGGTGACGTAGTCTCTGCCGTTTTCGAGAACGTAGCCGCACAGCTTTTCTATCTCCCCTGCCAGCGTGAACATATTTCTGCCGCAACGCGAGAACAGAGCCGCCGTGACTCCCTCGCAGACGTTTACACCGCGGTGCTTGAAGTGTCTGAGCACCCATGCCGCAAGCTTTGACTCGGCGACGGGCTCAAAATTCACTCCTACCAAATGCTCGCAGAGCTTTGACAGTATTGCCGACGGTTTTTTGGGTAGGCGACCGGGATCAAGCATTCCCGCGCTCACCGAAACTATGAACAGGTTGAAGTCGAACTCGTCTATCAGCGATATTGCGCTGCAGAGTGCCTCCACCTCGGCAGCGCGAAGCTCGTCGGGAAAGAGTCCCGTCAACACAACAAGCTTGGTATCTGCCATCATCGGAGATGCCGACAGTGCTGAGGATACTCTTGAATAAAGCTCGTCGGCAGAGGCAGAAGTTAAGGAAAGATCGACGGTCATGTGGTTAAAGACAGCCATGGAGGGATCGGGACATGCGACCTCTGCGGCGCTCTTCAACGCGTGAAGCTTGAGATAGTCCTCATCTCCGAAAAAGAGGTAGCCCCCAGCAGGTGACTTTGCGAGCCTTTTCCGAAATTCGACTTCCGATATTATCTCTTTCATGATCTTCTCTCCTTAATTCTTCTTTTTATGATGTATCATCACATCTCAAAGGTAATATAATCTCTCAGCGCTACCGAGCTTATAAGCTCATTTGTGTCGGCTTCGGTATTCCAGAGCATTTCTGCAAGAAGGGCGACGGGGTAATGTATGCGCTTTTCAAACATTCCGTCCTCTACGAGAGCCGTCAGGCAGCAGTTGCCGTCGGTTGACTCCTTTATCACCCTGACCATACGGTTCGCATAGTCGGCGTTGGCAAGCCAATACGCCTCAAGAAAACGCCAGATATCTTTCTTGCGCGCGATACGCTCGGCGGCTTTCCGCTCTGAGCAAACACCTATGTAATAAGGTCCGGTTGGATGCTCGAATTTGTACCAATCCAGCTTTGTCAGACCCTTGAGAACGGCGCCGAAGCTTTCATCCTCGCCTCGAAGGGCGCATATTTTTTTGGTCAGCTCTACCGTTTGGTCAAAGTCGCCGACGGCGTTGGGCATGTAGTTATAGGGGAATGCTCCGCAATCCTCCCATACTATCTTTATCCTCTTGTCGGTGCGGGCGATGTATTCAAGCCTCTCCTTTACGCTACTGGCGTGGAGGCCGAACTGAAGGTCGAGATCGGGATGCCTTTCGAGAATTTTCGCCGCGGTTTTGTTGACGAAATCGGTGACCGCTTCGGCGATGAGAACGCCGCCGATGTTGTCCACCGAAAGCTCGGTGAAGGACTGAAAATAGATACCGTCACAGCCGATAGAGGCGTAATTTTTTTCGTAATAGTCAACGACGCTGTCCGAAAGGGCGTCGAGACCGTCGAAATCCACCTTTCTGCAGTCGGTGCCCCATCCCCAGGGAAAGCCGAAATAGAGCTTTATTCCCGCCCTGTGGGCGTAGTCGATTATCTCACGGGCATTGAAGGGAACGAAATCGTTCCACATGATGAGGGTGTTCATCTTCAAGCGCATCATGTTGTCGATGTAGCCTCTCCAATCGTAGATGACGTGTCCCCACGTCCAAAGACCGCGCTGGGATATTGCGGGGGCACTCGTCAGAGAAAAATCGGGAAGGCTGTCCTTCTCAAAGGGATTTTTAATGTAATAGCCCGACTCGCCCGTCCACTCTGTAGCCGATAGATACTTGTCGTAAAAGTCGATACAACCGTAGAGAACTCCCGACTCGTCAAATCCGGCGATTGTGACGGTATCGTCAGAAACCGAGATACAGTATTCCTCGGGGCGGGAAAGTCCCTTTGCACAGGGGGCGACGGCGGGGTTGGACTCCGCAGTTCCTATATAGATCTTTCTGGCATCTCTTGCTGCCTCGGCGGTGTCGTCGGTCATACAGATTGGGTACTCGCCTGTGTAGTCAAGGATGATCTCGGAGAGACGGCGGACAGCGTTCTCAATTATCCCGTTTTCGGGTAGAGAACCGTATATTATGGCGTTTTTTTTCATAATTGTAACTCCTTTTCGCTACTGTAATTCCTTTTCGCTTCATTTCACTCAAAAAGCTCTACTGCCGCGAATTTGAAGGCGGGAAGGTCGGAGAGGTATAGCTTATTACTCTCGACTCTTCCTTCACAGCCCTCAAATCGGGCACTCGCGTATTCGCGGTCAAGCTCGATGACGGGGTCAAGGACACTGTCGGCGTAACAGTTGAAGAGTCCGACAGCGAGAGAGCCCTCACCGCGTGAGCAGAGTGTGTAAAGGTCGGGGGATGCGGGGCAGTGGGCGGGAAGCTTCTTTTTCCCTATCGCCGTAATGCCGTCAAGCAGTATCCTTTCGATAGCATATCCGCGCAAAAGTCCCGACTTGCGGTCAACCGTCTCGCTGTCAAAGGTAAATACGGTGAAGCTTTGGCCGTCGGTGTTTTGGTATCTGTAAGCCAAGGGCAGGCAATCGCCCGTCGCAATCGATGCCGTTACGGCAACCTTTTCGGATATGGGTGAGGTTATGAGCCTTGCTTTTCCCTTGAAAACGCTGATATTTTTTTCGTTATCTGTTTTGATAAACGGAAACTCGCGGAAGGAAAGAATTGGATTTGGAGCAATTCCCACGTCAATACCGCGTTCTGTAAGTATTACCGCCGCTACACCGTCAAGGATAGCTCCTTTTTTGATCATATCAAGGGGGATGTGGCGCGCCGCTTCGCCGAAAACGGCGGTGCAATCGGCATTACCATCGCCGTAAAATGTGGGGATGCCGCAATTCTGAAGCATCTCTCCCGCTTTGACGGAGGGGGTATAATGTGTAGGTGTGGACAGAGTATAGTCTGCGTTTTCGGTGATACCGTCGCATACGTAGACCCTTACGCCCGCCGACATTTTGCCGTCAAATATCTCTCCAACCGCCTCGTGGAGGTGGAGATTACGCGTATGGTGCTTAAGATAGCTTTGCTCGTAATAGGGAGACGTGCTGTAGTCCACCATATATTTGAGTATGCCGCCAAAGCCCGACGCGCGGATGGCGGCATCGAATATTTCAAGGTGAGCCGCGGGGACGGTATAGCGAGGGCGGGGATAAACGTCGCCCTCAGCCATAAGCTCGGCATCGGTACCCTTGCATAACGAAAGGTACATCCTCTCGCTTTCAAGCACCATAGGCATTGTCTTATCCGATACGGTCGCCCAATAGGGAGCACCCGACAGGCGGAGGCAGGGTCGGGTGCCGCCCGCAAGTATCCTCGCGATCTCGGTTCCCGAGGTGCCGTCAATATTCCAGGAGCAAGGAACGGCGCAAAAGCCGATACGGACGTCGGGCGCGACCTTGTCAACAGCCCGTCTCAGGTCCGCGGCAAGAGCGCGGAGCGAGTCGCCCATAGCTTTAAGGTATGCGGTGCGATATTTGCCCGATTTTGAGGTGAATACCTTTTCCCGTATATCCTCGCGCTTTATTTCTTCTCCGCAAAGCTCGCTCATAAGAGCTAAGTGCGCGTCGCAGGCACAGCACGGAGCCGAGGAGTGCTGAGATATACGGAAGTCGTCGTCAAGAAGAATGAGAGGAGCGCCCGTCTCGGCGGCAAGTCGCGCGATATATGCCGAAAGGTCGCTTCTAAAGCTCGCGTCAAGAGGACAGCGTGTGTCCTCGATCACCTTTCCGTTTATGTCTACGATGGGGGCATATACCTTTTTTCTGACGGCATCGGTGTCATGAGACAGTACCGCGCCGTGTCCGACGGTGACTCCCTGCCAGATTGCCGCCTCGATCCCGTTTTCACTGAAAAAGGCGATATTGTCTCTCAGCGAGTCGATATTTCTTTGAACCGTATCTTCGTTGTCCCACAGGTCGCAGATACAAAGAAAGACTCTCTCGACCTTTGATCTTTTCATGAGCCTCAGGTATTCGCCGCGTGATCCGGCGTTTACCGTTGCGTTCATTATCGGTACCGAATATTTGTAGCTTTTCATTTATGAAGACCTCAAATTTACATTACATATACTTTGCAAGGAAGTCGCGGCTCTGCTTGACAGAGTCGAAGGGATCGCCGTTAGCAAAATAAGAATCCTGCTCGACGGTGTAGTATTTTACTCCCGTCTTTTCGGCGGTCTCGATGATGCCGTCCCACCAGAGGTTTCCCGCGCCGATCTCGGTCATGGTGTGTGTGAGCTTTCCGTCGGCATTGTAGTAAACGACAAGGTCCTTGAGGTGGAGTATGTCTACTCTTCCCGCCAGCTTTTCAAGCCAATAACGGACGTCGCCGCCGCCGTGAGCTACCCAGCAGGTGTCAAGGACAAAGGAGGTGTTAGCCTCATCGAGGTTTTCCACAAGAAGATCCATGATAGTCTTGCCCTCGTGTATCTTTACAAACTCAAAGGAGTGGTTGTGATATGTGAGCTTGAAGCCCTCCTTGGCATAGACCGAGGCGGCGCGGTTGAAATCCTCTATAAACTTCATGAGGGCGTCGTAGCTCTTGCGGGCATCGCCGGGCATACCGCCGATACCGATATTGGTGGTGTTCCAGAGCTTGTGAACGCGGATAGTCTCGTCGTAATCGTTAAGGATGGCGTCCCAATCGTAGTGGGTGCCGACGATGTTGATGCCGTGCTTCTTTGCAAGCTCGGCGAAGATCTCGGGGGCGACGGTGCAGCCGGCGGTCTGAGCCTCAGTGTAGCCTATCTCGGCGAGACGGGCGAAGCTTGCATCTATAGATGCTTCGTCCTTCATGTGGTCGCGAATTGTGTAAAGCTGAAGTCCAAGATTTTTGATCATGGCGTTTTTCTCCTTTTATGTGTGAAATTTTATTTTTGTTTTTGATTTGTTGTGGAATTGGTCCGGCGCGGACTTGTAGTGGTGATCCATGAGTCGCGATGTCGTTCGGTTAAAGCTATTCGTCTCGGGCAGATATGGGATCCGCCCCTACGGGGTTCGGCTTAAATTGTACGTTCTGCGGAATACGAAACTATAAATTTAATTCATTCTGCGTTCTGCATTCTAAACGCCTTCGGCGTTTTTGCTCCTAGCTCTTCTGAACTGAAGTGGCGTGCAGCCGTTGAGTGCCGTAAATTTCTTTATATAGTAGCTGATGTCCGAAAATCCCGAAGACAGCGCCGCCTCGGTTACCGACCCTGAGGGAGAGAGAAGTATCTTCTTCGACTGCTCCAGTCGGTATTCTATCAGAAATGCGATGGGGGACATTCCCATCACCGTTTTGAACTCCCGACATAGATATTCGCGGTTGAGTCCAACAGCCAAGGAAAGATCGTTCAGAGTGATATGAGAGGTATAGTTTTCCCTGATAAAGCTGATAACTCGCTTTACCCGCACCGATTTGTCCTTCTGTGCTCCCGGAATATTGGCAAGCTCCTCGTAAAAGTCGCCGTACACCGACAACAGCGCTCCCGCGGCACGAAGTACTCTTCCGAAAAGAGGCTTTTCATTTTCACGCATTGCCGAAAAAAATTCCTCCACACGGCGGTTTTGCTCAGAGTTCTTCGAAATGATGACCGGGTCTCCGTTCCTCATATCCCAAAATGAAATAAGCGCGTTTTGGCTTGGTGAGCCAAGAAGGAACATCCTCGTAACGTCAAAAACCACGCATTCATACTCACCCGTCGGAGGTAACGAGCCGTGTATCGCTCCGGGAGGAACGAGAACGCTGTCTCCGTCGGTCATCTCTATGAACTTATTGCCCACGTGGATGGGCAGGATACCTTTTATAACGTGAACTATCTCGTAATCCATATGCCAATGGTACGGCATAACGTACCTTGGATGGTCGCCGTTCAAATAGTAATATTCAAAGGGAAATCCCTCGTTACCTCGGTTGGTAAGCTCATATTCGACCTCCAAAATCAGCCCTCCCTTGTAAAAAAATCAATTTTGTCATATTTTTTTACTATTATAGCACAAGAAAAAGAGCTTTGTCAATGGTATAATAATAAGTGAAAGAATTTTTTGTAAAGGAAGGTAGATTTTATGAATTATCCAAAAATAGGCATAAGACCCGTTATTGACGGACGTTGGGGCGGTGTCAGAGAATCCCTTGAAAAACAGACTATGAATATGGCTGCAAAGGCGGCGTCGCTTATAAGCGAAAATCTCCGTTATCCTGACGGCACTCCCGTTCAGTGCGTTATAAGCAATACGACCATTGGCGGAGGAGCCGAGGCGGGAGCATGCAGAGAGCAATTCTCCACCGAGAACGTGGTGGCGACCCTCAGCGTGACCCCTTGCTGGTGTTACGGCAGCGAGACCTTCGATATGGATCCCTCCACGATAAAGGCTGTATGGGGCTTTAACGGCACCGAGCGTCCCGGCGCTGTATACCTCGCGGCTGTAATGGCGGCTCACGCGCAGAGAGGACTTCCCGCTTTCTCTATCTACGGAAGCGACGTTTGCGATATTGACGACGAAAGGGCGGGCATCACCGACGATGTAAAGGAGAAGATACTCCGTTTCGCGAGATGTGCCGTTGCTGTAGGCTGGATGAAGAACAAATCATACGTCAATATCGGAAGCGTTTCCATGGGAATCATGGGAAGCTACTGCGACGCGGTCATGCTCCAGAAATATTTCGGCATTCGCGCCGAGTGGGTGGATATGGCAGAGATCATTCGTCGCATAACCCTTGAGATATACGACAAAGATGAGCTTGAGAGAGCTATCGCCTGGGTAAAGGACAATTGCCGCGAGGGCCTTGACGTCAATGCCGGAAAGAGCTTCCCCGAAATAATCAAGCGCTCAAAGGTCATCGACCCCGACAAGGATTGGGAGTTTGTTGTAAAGATGACCATGATATTCAGAGATATCATGTACGGCAACAAAAAGCTGGACGAGATGGGCTGGCACGAGGAGGCTCTTGGTAAGAACGCGGTAGCGGGCGGCTTCCAAGGTCAGAGAAACTGGACGGACTGGCTCCCCAACGGCGACTTTGCCGAGGCAATACTTGCTTCTACATTTGACTGGAACGGTGCAAAGGCACCTACGGCGTTCGCCACAGAGAACGATACTCTCAACGGAATGGCTATGCTCATGGGAACGCTCATCACGAACACCGCTCCCTGTTTCCACGACGTTCGTACATATTGGAGTCCTGAGGCTTGCGAGAGAGTTACGGGCAAGCGACCCGAGGGAAAAGCAAGCCAAGGCTTTATCCACCTTGTCAACAGCGGCGCTACGGCTCTTGACGGATGCGGTCAGGCAAAGAACGAAAATGGCGAGAACTGCATGAAGCCCTGGTGGGATATGACCGATGCCGACATCAAGGCATGCACCGAGGGTACCGATTGGTGCCGCGCTAACTACGAGTATTTCAGAGGCGGCGGATTCTCCAGCCATTACCTTAAGGGTGCGGAGCTTCCCCTGACCCTCATCCGTCTGAATATCGTAGAGGGTGTAGGACCCATGCTCCAGATAGCGGAGGGATACAGCTTTGAGCTGCCCCGCGATATGCACGAGAAGATCGACAACCGTACCGACCCCTCCTGGCCTACCGTTTGGTTTGCGCCCAGACTTACGGGTAAGGGAGCATTCACCGACGTTTACAACGTGATGGCAAAATGGGGAGCAAACCACGGCGCAACAGTATACGGACACGTTGGCGCGGAGCTTATCACTCTCGCATCAATGCTTAGAATACCCGTTGCTATGCACAACGTGGACGAAAAGGACATCTTCCGTCCTCACGCGTGGTCTGCTTTCGGAACAGAATGTCCCGAGTCGGCTGACTACAGAGCCTGCGCTCACTACGGCGCTATGTACAAGGCGTAAAGGGATGCGAGAAGGACACGAGAGGACGCGATTTTATGGGGAAACTTCTTTCGAGAAGTTTCCCCACACACCTTTAAGAACGTTGATAGGAAATATGATATGGGCTAAACTGTTTGTTTGGCTTGTTATTGGGTAACAAGGCTCCCGCAGAATTTTGGGACCCCTACCCCTAAATTCGCTCCCGCGATAAGTTTGCGTGGAGAAACTTCTTTCGAGAAGTTTCCCCACACCCCTTCAAGAACGTTGATAGGAAATATGATATGGGCTAAACCGTTTGTTTGGCTTGTTATTGGGTATCAAGGCTCCCGCAGAATTTGGGGACCCCTGCCCCTAAATTCGCTCCCGCGATGAGTTTAAATGGAAGATTTTCGACGCAGGAGAAAATCATCCGTAACTCTTCACTTTTCACTCTTCACTCTTCACTTGAAAGGAACCTTCACCATGGGTTATTGGCAAAACAAAAACATACTTTTCATAGGCGACTCTCAGACAGCGCGCCACGTTTACCCCGAGGTGGTAAAAGAGCTTCTCGGCGCAAACGTTTTTTACCACTGTAAGGGCGGGGTAGGTTTTTTAGAGATGGCAGACGGCTCCCCCGCCGATTGTGTGGGGTATCTCGCCCAACTTACCGCGGATACGGTGAGAGGAATGGACCTTATAGTTATCTACGGTGGCTACAACCATCGAAACGTGGAGATAGGCAAAGCCGGTGACCGATACGATCCCACGACGGAAAACGGAAAAACGGTTGCCGGAATGATGCAGTATCTCATTGATAAGGTATATGACAGACTTGAAGAGGCAGACGACCTCGGATGCAGACTTATGATAGTTACCGTTGATTGCTCGGGAAAATATCCGTGGGTGAACGTCGACGGATATACCGAATACTATCCCGACAGCGGAATGTCGCTTCAGAATATGGCGAAGATGCAGAGGGAGGTAGGCGAGTACAATTCGATCCCCGTGTGCGACCTGTTCAAAACTCTGGGCAGCAACCGCAGAACGTGGGGATATTTCGGCGCGAGCAATGATGAAAATGACGAAAGGTTTGCCCGTTACCCTATGAACGAAAAGGGCGAGAGGATAAGCGACACACCCATCGTCTACGAGCAGGGCAAGGAATATTATCAGGTGCGCGACGGTAAGGTGGTGCTTGAGAAATACGAGGGGCTTGCAAGATTTCCTTACAACGGAGATCAGCTTCATAAATCTCCCGAGGGTTACCGTCGGATAGGCGAGGTCATTGTCGGAGCGATAATCGGAGCGTACGGTAATTAAAATCATATTTACCGAAAGCAACCCATTCTACGTTTTGTGCCGTTCACCGTTTAATAAAAACCAACGTCCGTTTTAACAAAAAAGGCACTGCCTCTTAAAGCGTGATGTTCTTATCGGAGAAAATCACCTAACCCACGGCAGGGGCGAACTGTGTTCGCCCGCGGGCGTTAAAAGAACGCCCCTACGGATAAGAAAAATTTTATACGCAGAAGACAAATAATAACCCCGACAGATTTTCAAGGTCTGTCGGGGATATCCTTTTATTTTAGTAATTCCTTTTTGAACATTTCAATATGCATCATAATATGTCCAATATTTCCTTCTCCGGCGTATTGCGTGGTGTCAAAGAAATTATGTTCAAGAGTTGACCAATATAGATCGTTTTCATCACCGCTAACTGTAACCGGCTTGTTCAGTTTTCCAACATAGACCTCGAGATAACAATTACCAAAATGGTATGTAAAATCCATTAAATGAGAAAGAATAATATCGTTCTTTGTTATTGATGTTTCTTCTTCAAGCTCTCGATATGCCGCAGCCAAACCGTCCTCATTTATCTCTATTTTTCCGCCCACAAAATTAGATAATCCCTTATACGGATTTCTACGTCTTTTGCACATCAACATTTTATCAGCATTTTCATCGAAGACCACTATTGCATTGTATCCTTGCATATAAATTTCCTTCCATAGTAATATTTTTAATTTTATCGCCAGTTTCGCCTTTGTATTACAAAGGCACAGGGCAAAGCCCATCCCCCTATTCTTCCATGTACAATTCGTCGTAATGCCAACGTATAGGGTTTTCGTAAATGTATTTTACGTGTTCTTCATAGTCATCGCGGTTACGAATTATATGGTCGTAGAAACGAGCTTGCCAAATGTTTTTGCCATACTCCTTATTGCAAAAACGCTTGAATGTCGATACAAATTGAGAGCATACGCTATTGGCTCTTTCAATATTTGTAGGGACAGGCGTCCTCGACTGTCCCTACAATGCGAGATAGGATGCTTCGCCTATTTTGCGTGCAAATCGTTATGAAATATACTCCAACACTATTGTAGTCAAAACTTTGATATCTTGGTGTTTTTCTCTTTTTTAATTCATCCATTGTTATCACCCACCCCATTATAGCACAAATCGGCAGAGAAAACAATGTCTCTGCCGAAAATTATGTGTCGCGGACAGTCGAGGACGCCTGTCCCTACAATGCGAGATAGGATGCTTCGCCTATTTTGCGTGCAAATCGTTATGAAATATACTCCAACACTATTGTAGTCAAAGCTTTGATATCTTGGTGTTTTTTCTCTTTTTTAATTCATCCATTGTTATCACCCACCCCATTATAACACAAATCGGCAGAGAAAACAATATCTCTGCCGAAACTTATGTGCTTGCAAATTCTCCGTTAAGAACAACAGAGAAATGAAACATCGCCTTTTTTTGTTATATAATTATTTCATTTTTCTTTTTCCTACCGCGCTCTGATCTTAATTTTCTTCCTGCGTTTCGGTCAATTCTTCCTCTTCCTCGGAGGTTGCGGCAAGCTTTGTAAAGTTAACTATTTTCTGCTCATCGGAAAGTCTCATTACTATAACTCCCGACGCGCCTCTCGAATATACCGGTATTCCCGCCGCAGGTGTACGGACTATCTGTCCTTGGTCGGTGATTATCATGATATCATCGCTTTCGGCTACCGACGCGATTCCCGCGAGACGTCCGGTCTTTTCAGAAATATTATGGACGCAAACTCCGCTTCCTCCGCGGTTCTTCATAAGTCTGAAGTCGTCGAACTCGGTCCTCTTTCCGTATCCCTTTTCGGTGACGGTTATCAGCTTTTCTCCCTCGGTGACTACCGCTACTCCCGTAACGTAATCGTCTCCGCGAAGAGTTATTCCCTTCACTCCGCGAGCCGTTCTGCCCATAGGTCTTACGTTCTCCTCGGAGAATCTTACGGCATTACCGTCGGCTGTCGCAATTATAAGGTCACAGCTACCCTGTGTTCTCTTTACAAACAGAAGCTCGTCTCCCTCGTCAAGGTTAAGGGCTATCTTTCCGCCCTTTCTGTGAGCAACGTACTCGGTCATAAGTGTCTTTTTGATAACACCCTGTTTGGTTATCATAGTCAGATATTCATCGTCGGTAAACTCCGGAACGCTGATGATAGACGTTACCTTTTCCCCGCTCTCTATATCTATGATATTTACTATATTGGTTCCCTTAGCCGTTCTCGACGCCTCGGGTATCATGAACGCCTTGAGCAGGTGAACCTTTCCGGTATTGGTAAAGAGCATCAGATAGGAATGGCTGTTGACGGCTATCATCTTCTCGACGAAATCCTCTTCCTTTGTGGTCATTCCTATAACTCCCTTGCCTCCGCGATTTTGAGCCGCGTAGGTATCTGCGGGAAGTCTCTTGACGTATCCGCTGTCGGTAAGGGTTATGACGCACTCGTGGCGCTCTATAAGGTCCTCAAGGACTATCTCCTCCTCGGCATCAACTATCTCTGTTCTGCGGGGGTCGGCAAATTTGTTCTTTATCTCAATCATCTCGTTCTTGACGATATCCTTTATCTTGTTGATATCGGCAAGTATTCCGCGAAGCTCGGTGATAAGATTGTGCAGACGGAGAAGCTCGTCCTCTATCTTCTGTCTCTCCATACCCGTCAGCTTTCCGAGAGTCATATCGACTATCGCCTGTGCCTGTACGTCGGAAAGTCCGAAGCGCTCCATAAGAGTGGCCTTCGATTCGGGAATAGACTTCGAGGTCTTCATTATCTCTACTATCTCATCGATATTGTCAAGAGCTATCTTGTAGCCCTCGAAGATATGCGCTCTTGCAAGTGCCTTGTCAAGCTCAAACTGCGTGCGGCGGGTGATAACGCTCTCCTGATGCTCGATATAGCAGTCGAGTATCTGAGGAAGAGACAGAGTCTTTGGCTCACCGCCCAGAAGCGCCAGCATATTTACCGCACAGGTCTCCTGAAGCTGTGTGTATTTATAAAGCTGATTAAGTATTATCTGACCGTTTGCATCGCGGCGGTACTCTACCACGAGTCTCATTCCGTCTCTGCCCGACTCGTCGCGCAGCTCGGTTATACCCTCGATCTTCTTATCCTTTACCATCTGAGCTATGCTCTCGCAGAGAAGGCTCTTGTTTACTCCGTAGGGTATCTCGGTAACCACTATTCGGCGGTGGTCCTCCTCGACTCTCGCTCTGGCGCGAACCATTATCCTTCCTCTGCCGGTGGTATATGCTTCGATGATACCGTTTCTGCCGTAAATTATTCCTTCTGTGGGAAAATCGGGACCCTTGATGTACTGCATAAGCTCGGAAACGGTGCATTCGGGGTTTTCTATTCTGTATATAGCCGCGTCAATGACCTCACCAAGATTATGAGGGGGTATGTTCGTCGCCATACCGACGGCGATACCCATGGAACCGTTTACAAGAAGGTTTGGAAATCTTGATGGGAGGACGGTGGGCTCGTCAAGTCTGTTGTCAAAGTTTTTTACCATCGGAACAACGTTCTTTTCAAGATCGCGAAGCATCTCGTCGGCTATCTTTGACATTCTTGCCTCGGTATAACGGTATGCCGCGGGGGGGTCTCCGTCGACAGAGCCGAAGTTTCCGTGTCCCTCAACAAGAGGATATCTGAGAGAGAAGGGCTGAGCCATACGTACCATAGTACCGTATACAGCCGCGTCACCGTGAGGATGATAACGTCCGAGAACGTTACCGACAGTGGTAGCCGATTTACGGAAGGGCTTGTCGTGAGTGAGGTGATCCTCAAACATAGCGTAAAGGATACGTCTCTGTCCGGGCTTCATACCGTCTCTTGCATCGGGAAGAGCGCGGGCGGTTATTACCGACATAGAGTATTCTATGAAGGATTTTTTTACCTCCTTCTCCATATGCACGTCTATTATTTTTTGATCTTCAAATAATAAATCACTTTTGTTGTGTTCCAATTTTTTTGCCTCTCGTTTCGTTTATTTTATGTGTTTGGAGTATTTTCGTTTTTTCCTATCATCTCGACCTGTATCTGACCGCGTTATCCATCTCTCCGTCGCTTTCGATTATCTTTCCGATACCGATGCAGACCGCGTCGAGGGGGGAAGGCGATATAGACACCTTAAGTCCGGTTCTTGCCGCTATTACCTGAGCAATACCTCCTAAAAGGGCGCATCCTCCCGTCACCGTTATCCCGTATTCGTATATATCCGCCGCAAGCTCGGGTGGAGTGTCCTCCAGAGTTCCCTTTATGGCGGCTATTATCTGCTCTATCGGAGTTCTCATCGCCTGACGGGTATCGCTTGAATATACCTCTACCTCGGCGGCAGAATTGTCTCTCGCGCTTCTTCCGTATACCTTCATCGTGCCCTTGTCCGCCGACGAATGCGCCGAGCCTATCTTTATCTTAAGCGCCTCCGCACTTATCTCACCGATTATGACGCTATGTACCGCTTTCATATACTGAACTATTGCGTTGTCCATCTCGTCTCCGGCTATTCTCAGTGAGCGGGACGCTACTATCCCGTCAAGGCTTATCACAGCCACCTCAGTGGTACCTCCGCCTACGTCTACTATCATATTACCTCGGTTGCCCGAAACGTTCAGTCCGCTTCCTATGGCAGCCGCTATAGGCTCCTCTACCAGCGATACGTTTCTTGCTCCTGCCCTGAATACCGCGTTTTCCACCGCAAGCTTTTCTACCTCGGTAACTCCGTACGGTATACTGACCGTTACGTTTGGCTTGTTGAACACCGAAATGGCGGATATATAATCAAAGAACTCGTGAAGCATGAGCGCGGTTATCTCAAAGTCTGCGATGACTCCGTCCTTAAGAGGCCTGTATGTGGCAATTGAACCGGGGGTCTTTCCAAGCATCCTTCTTGCCTTGGCGCCGACCGCAATGATGTTTCCGCTCTGCTTTTCAACAGCCACCACCGATGGCGCTCTCAACACGATTCCTTTCCCCTTGCTGTACAGCACCGTGTTTGCCGTACCAAGGTCGATCCCTATATGCTTTATCATTTTTTCCCTTTCGATATTTTTATCTCTTGTTCGGTCCCCTGTCGTCTTACGTTAAAATTTCAAATTTAATTAAAAAGTATATATTACAGTGTCAAATATCAAGATTTTCCGCAAATTTTGCGTTTTCCTCAATAAACACTCTTCTCGGCTCTACCTTATCTCCCATAAGGAGCGAGAACATCTCGTCCGCCGCGATAGCGTCGTCGAGGGTCACCTTAAGAATGGTACGTTTTTCGGGATCCATCGTAGTATCCCAAAGCTGTTCTGCGTCCATTTCTCCAAGACCCTTATATCTGTCTGCCTCTCCTCCTCCAAGCTCCTTCAGATACATATCTCTTTCTGCATCGGAGAAGGCATATCTCTCCTGCTTACCCTTATATACTCTGTAAAGAGGGGGCTGTGCAAGATATATATTTCCGTTGTCTATAAGCTGTCTCATATGGCGGAAGAAGAAGGTCAGAAGAAGTATTCTGATGTGGGATCCGTCAACGTCGGCATCCGCCATGATTATTATCTTTCCGTAGCGGAGCTTTGCAAGGTCAAATTCCTCTCCTATTCCGCATCCCAGCGCCTGTATTATCGGTATAAGAGACTGATTTGAATACACCTTATCAGCTCTCGTCTTTTCTACGTTCAGCACCTTACCGCGGAGGGGAAGTATAGCCTGAAATCTTGAATTTCTTCCCTGCTTTGCCGAGCCTCCCGCAGAGTCTCCCTCTACGAGATAAAGCTCTGTAAGCTCTGCGCTCCTCTCCTGACAGTCGGCAAGCTTTCCGGGAAGTGTCGAGCCCTCTAAAAGACTCTTTCTTCTCGTTGCCTCTCTTGCCTTTCTTGCCGCCTCGCGGGCTCTCGATGCCGCCAGCGACTTCTCTATGATCGACTTTCCTACAGAGGGGTTTTCCTCAAGAAATTCTGCAAGCTTATCGGTAACGAGTCCGTAAACGAAGGTACGCATCTCGCTGTTACCCAGCTTTCCCTTTGTCTGACCCTCAAACTGAGCGTTTGTCAGCTTCACCGAAACTATAGCGCAAAGTCCCTCGCGCACGTCCTCTCCGCTGAGATTTTTCTCGCTGTCCTTCAGTATTCCGGCTTTACGGGCATAATCGTTGAGTACCTTGGTTATAGCCGTCTTAAATCCTATCTCATGGGTACCGCCCTCGATGGTGTTGATATTGTTGGCAAATGTAAGAAGAGTCTCGTTATATGACTCATTATACTGCATCGCCACCTCGGCTACAAGGTTGTCCTTGGCTGCCGACATGTATATTACCTGAGGATGGATGAGATTTTCATGCTTCTGAGTATTTATATGCTCTACGAAGGAGCGGATACCGCCCTCATACATCAGAACATTTTCAACCGGCTCCTCGCCTCTCTCATCGCGAAGAACTATGCAAACTCCCGCATTAAGGAATGCCTGTTCTCTCATACGGTTGAGAAGAGTCTCGTAGTTGAATACCTTTTCCTCAAATATCGTATCGTCGGGAAGAAATCTGACGTAAAGTCCGTGGTTTTCTGTCTCTCCCTCATCCTTGAAGGGTCTTGCCACGTGTCCTCTCTCAAATCTCTCGGTATATCTTCTTCCCTCGTGGCAGTTGTCTATCTCTACCCACTCTGAAAGGGCATTTACTACCGACGCTCCGACTCCGTGGAGTCCTCCCGAAAACTTATATCCCTCTCCTCCGAATTTTCCTCCGGCATGAAGCACCGTATAAACGACCTCAAGGGTAGGTATTCCCATTTTCGGATGTATCGCGCTGGGTATACCTCTTCCGTCATCCTGTACGGATACGCTGTTGTCGGGATGAAGCACGACTGTGATCTTCGAGCATTTTCCCGCAAGCGCCTCGTCTATTGAGTTATCAACTATCTCGTACACAAGATGGTGAAGTCCGCGGGCAGAGGTAGAGCCTATATACATACCCGGTCTTACTCTTACCGCCTCAAGTCCCTCAAGGACCTGTATCTGACTTTCGTCATATACGCGCTGTTCGTTATTCATTTCGTCGTGCTGCTCTGTGTTTTGCATTTTCCAAACCGTACCTTTCATGCCTCGGATTTATGAGGCGCGTTGTTTATCTTAAGTTTTATTTTACTCTTTGTTCTCTATCCTGCCTGCCAGCGAGGTGCTGGAAAGCTGTGAAAAGCATACTGACGCCGTCAGACGATCCTCTGTAGGAGCCTGTATCTTTTTTCTTTTCTTTGACTTTATCCGAATATCCTCTTCAATTTCGAGATATTCATTTTTTCTTTTTCTGAGGAGCCTCTCCCCCGATCTCGCATAGCTGTCCGCGGAGAGTCGGTTGTAAAGCACGAATGATTTCGGTATTTCGGTTATGGCGCTGGACACCCTTCCCTCCTTATCGTTTTTTCGGAGAAATCTTCTCGTTATCTCGGAAAGAGTAGCGTTATCGGTATCAAAAATACCTATTATCTGCTTTTTTCTGATATTTTTTTTATTTCCTATGTGAAGATACATTATTTCAATCTCCATTCCGTCACCATAGCGGCGGCACAAATATTATGAGAAATTCAAATGTTACTGATAATAAATACCGTTTTTTACTTTTATGATGTTTGCTCCGCCCGATCTGTCTGTTTCCTCACAGGTAGACATTATCACCTGTCTGTCATTCATCTCGCTTTGAAGGAACGCACGTCTGCGGCTGTCAAGCTCTGAAAGAACGTCGTCAAGGAGAAAAACCGGAAATTCACCGCAATCTGTGCGGCATATCTCACCCTCGGCAAGCTTCATTGCTATAGATATCGACCTTTGCTGACCCTGTGATGCGTATATTCTTGCCTCTCTGCCGTTTAACTCTATCTCAAGGTCATCCTTATGGATCCCGAATAAAGTCGCTCCTGCGGCTATTTCTCGGTCATGAGATGACATAAGAAGCTCAAAATATTTTTTTTCGGTCTCTTCAATATCCGAAAAATCGTTCTCAACCTTTATGGAAGAGCGGTACCTGAGAGACGGCACCTCTTTTTCACCCGTCATTCTCATAAAAAGCTGTCTTACCGACCTGTCGGCAAGAGACGTATACCAATATCTGAACTTTGATATTACTGCCGCCTCGCGGGCAAGCTGACCCGACCACAGCTCCACGGTGGAATCAAATGACTGCCTGTCAAAATACGCGCTCTTGATAAGCTGATTTCTCTGCCTCAATATGTGGTTGTAGGTCTGCAGCGACCTCAAATACACCGGTCTTATCTGACTTATCGCAACGTCAATATATGCCCTTCTTTCAGAGGGTCCCTCCTTTACGAGAGAAAGATGCTCCGGGCAGAACATGACCGCCCTAAACTGTCCTATCATATCCGACATCTTTGATATCTTTACCCTGTTCTGCTCTACGTGACGCCGTCTGTCCTTTGAAAGAAACACCGTTATATTCTGATCCATTACCGAATCGGTATAGTCGAGAGATATCCTCGAATATTCCTCTCCGAACTTTATAAGATCCGCCTCGTGAGCGCTTCGGAAGCTTCTTCCGAGTGATATGAAATATATAGCCTCAAGCAGGGCAGTCTTTCCCTGAGCATTGTCACCGTGAAGGATATTTACACCCGGAGCGAATGCCACCGTCGCATCGGCTATATTTCGGAAATTTAATACCTGTATTCCCCTACAGATCATAGTAAACGACGAATGAAGAATAAGTGACCTCTTTATCTATCTTTTCACTTTTCACTCTTCACTTTTACCTTTCTTATACTCTGTCCTTCATTCTTATGGGGAGCAGCATAAAGATGTCCTCTCCGCCCTCCTCGTTTTCCTCGGGCTCAATATTTATACTTGTCAGCGCGCTTGAAAGCGATATCACCATTCTCTCGCTTCTGCATGCCCTTACGCTGTCTATAAGATATCTGTTATTGAAAGCTATGAACATATCTCCGCCATCGTGAATGACGTCCACCTCGTCATAAGTCGAGCCTATTGCAGAATTTGCCGAGATAGCCATTATATGTCCGTTGATATCGAGACGGACGTGAGAACGGGTATTTCCCGCTATCCTTTCTTCGGTAACGAGAGCAGCCCTTTCAAGAGCCGCAAGAAGCTCGCTCTTGTTGAGGGTAAGTTTTACCGAGTGATTTTTTACTATTATGCGGTCATAATCAATATACTGACCTTCTATAAGGCGGGAGAAGAATATTATATCTCCTATCTCAAAAATTATATATTTACGGGTGTAATAAAGCCTTGTGACCGCATCCTCATCGTCTGACAAAAGCTTGTAAAGCTCGTTTACAGTCTTTATCGGAACTATAAAGTTGTAGCTGAGTCTGTCACCGTCATCGCTCTTGTTCTCTATTTCTGTCTTGCGGACGCACTTTGCAAGCTTGAAGCTGTCACAGCTCACAAGCATCATGGTCTCTTCCCTTATAACGAAATATGTTCCGTTAAGTATTCCTCTCTGGTCGTTTACACCCATAGCGTACATGGTCTGAGAAAGCATCTCCCGAAGAACGCTCTCCTTAAGAGTAAAGCTCATAGAGCTTTT
Organism: Oscillospiraceae bacterium; assembly: GCA_015064085.1. Classification (GTDB taxonomy): domain Bacteria; phylum Bacillota; class Clostridia; order Oscillospirales; family CAG-272; genus HGM12713. The sequence goes on from SVSX01000029.1 coordinate 19,500, forward strand.
GAGCTTGGGTATCTCGGGAAAATCGGAAGCGTTGAGAGCGCTCATCTTATAAGAGGACTTTCCGCTCTCTATACAAGCCGACAGCTTTGAGTCAACAGTGAGAGTTATCTCGTCGCTGTTCATTACCTTCATGGTCTGAAAGAATTTCTGAGCGTTTATTATATAAGTTCCCTCTTCAATGACCGTTGCCTCTGTGGTTATTTTTACACCCTTTTCAAGGTCATAGGTCGTCATTATGCATATATCGGGCTTTTTTGCCTCTATGAGTATTCCTTCTATAGCCGTAAGAACAGCCTTACCCGAGACCGCGCACATAAGAGGAGCTATATCGTTAGATATCTTTTGTCTGTCGAATATTATTTTCATGTTTTAACCTACTTTCTTAAATTTTACTCTTTTACATCACTTTTCAACAGGTTATCAACAGTTTTCCACATGCCTGTTGATAACTGTGTGGAAAACCCTTTTGTTTTGATGTTCGTTATTCGTTTTTTTCTTAAAATACAAGGTGATTGATTGTTGAAACTTGTTTTTAAAACTATGTGGAAAACCTGTAATTTTTTCAAATTTTATCTTTTCAAAGCTTACTTATCCACAAATTTTTCCTTTATCTTCTTACTCTTATTAAAATTCTCGAAAATTCCTATTTTTTTAATGTTTCTTAATTTTTTCTTTCCGACTTTTCCACATTCTTTCGGTGTCTTTTCAAGAGCTTTTCCACATACTTTTCTCTATTTTACCCACCCGCTTTTTCCTTATGACATAAGGTTCTTGAGAGTTTTCAACAGTTTCCAAAGGTACTACTGCGTCTACTTCTTTCTCATTCATATACATCTATTCTATCTATCGCGCGCGAGGAAATGCACCTTAATGACGCTGCCGGAATGAGGGTCATTTCTGATCGGTTATCTCTTTTATCATTTCTGCTATCTCTATCTCAAGGATAGGATCGTTGCGGAGCTTTTTCTCCGCCGCCTCTATAGACGAGAGGATGGTGGAATGATCGCGGTTGAATATCTTTCCGATATTTGGAAGAGACATTTCGGTTATGGTTCTGACGAGATATACCGAAAGGTGTCTGGCGGCAGCTATCTCTTTCGTTCTTCTTGTGCCTATTATCTCTTCTTTTTTTATGTTGTACCTCTTATAAATAGCGGAAAATACCTTATCTACCGTCACAGAGGTAGGCTCCGCTCCGCCGAGAAGCTCGGATATGCATCCCTTTGCAAGCTCCATGGTTATCTTTCTTCCCGAAAGAAAGCTCATGGCTCCAAGCTTTTTTATAGCTCCCTCTATCTGTCTTATATTGGAGCGGAGATTTTCGGAAAGGAAGGTAAGCACGTCCTCCGGAAGTATAACGTTGACCTGCTCTGCTTTCTTTTTGATTATCGCCACTCTAAGCTCCATATCCGGAGGCTGGATATCTGCGATAAGTCCCCATTCAAATCTTGTTTTAAGTCTTTCCTCAAGCGTTTTTATATCTCTCGGAGGACGGTCTGACGTGAGTATTATCTGTTTTCTGTCCTCAAAAAGGGCATTGAAGGTATGGAAGAACTCCTCCTGAGTTGATACCTTTCCGGCAATAAACTGTATGTCATCGATAAGGAGCATATCGCAGGAGCGGTATTTGTTCCTGAATTTTGACATCGACTGCTCAGCAAGGCTCTCTATCATCTGGTTTGTGAAGTCCTCGCCCTTTATGTATATTACTCTGAGGTCGGGGTTCTTCTTTTTCATAGCGTTGGTTATCGCGTACAGAAGGTGAGTCTTTCCGAGTCCGCTGGGACCGTAGATAAACAAGGGATTGTAGTCCATTGCTGGTCTTTCGGAGACTGCCCAGCATGCGGCGTGGGCAAACTTATTTGAGTTTCCGACTATGAAATTATCGAAGGTATATTCGAAGTTGAAGGGAGGAAGGGTTCCGCCGACGAAGGCGCTCTTTTTGGGCTGGGCCTCCTCCTCGGGTGGAAGTCCCTGTATCTGTCTGAGTATTCTCTTTCTGACCTCCTCGGTGCTTTCTCCCGTATAGTTAACGGTGATCTTTACTTTATATCCGAGGTAGCTCTTGAATTTCTCCTCAAGAAGCTCCAGATAGTCCTTTAATATCTGCTTGTGTCTTATGTATGAAGGAGTGGACAGCACCAGCTCGTTTCCGTCAAAGGAGTCTATGCTGACTTCGCCGAAGCAAAGCTCCACGGTATGCGGGTCTATTTCCTCGGCAAGATCTATCTTTACCGATTCCCACATAAAGTTTATATCGTTTTTGTAAGACATTTGGTATCCTTTCCTTTAGAATAATTTCATTCCTTTGAGATAAGATCTTCTATCCTTAGACCTAATTTTTCGGCAAGCGGAGCGATCTTGTTGACGGGGAGACCCACTACGTTGAAATAATTTCCTTTTATTCCGTCTATCCAGAGAGAAGCCGCGCCTTGTATCGCGTATGCTCCGGCTTTATCGAGGACGTTTTCGAGGGAGAGGTAGAGTGAGATATCCTTATCCGTCATTTTTTTGAAGGTAACGACGGTTTTTTCAAAATCGGTGGCGGACTTAACGGTTTTATCTTTTGATATCAGTATAAGAGATATTCCGCTGAAGACCGAGTGAGCTTTTCCCGACAGCTCCCTTATCATGCTTTCAGCCTCTTCGGTATCGGAGGGCTTTCCGAATATTGCGCCGTCGAGGGCGACGACGGTGTCACTTGATATTATAAGTGTATCCTCGTTTGCTGTGCTTTTTAATTTTTCAGCCACAGCCATTCCCTTTCTTTCGGAGAGGATAGAAACGAGTTCTGCGGGGTCATGGGAGCTGGATGATTCGTCGGCTTCTGAGACTATGATATCGAATTTTATACCGAGGGAGGACAATATTTCTTTTCTTCTTGGTGATTTTGATGCCAGTATAATTCTCATAATTAAACCGCCAATTTTAAATTTATGTTATATTTATAGTATTATATCATAATATAGTTTAAATTACAATAATTTTTAATCTTTAAAGTAATAAAATTTACAAAAAAGTTAAAAATAAAAAATATATTATTAAAAAATAAGGTTTGTAAAGCCATTAAATTTAACGTTCCGTTCACCGCCGTGACGAAGGATTTCCGCAGACCCGTAGGGGAGCATTCCATGTGCTCCCGCAAATACATTTGCTTTTTTGTTTTAACGTCTTTTTATGCCTATTTCTTTGTTAAACGACAAAGAAATAGGCGAAAGAAAGC